>JAPLSD010000582.1 GCA_026398835.1 Pseudomonas sp. | reverse complement strand
GGCTGAAGACTGCGAATTGGTCCGGCTCGCGGAAAGACTCACCGGCCATCTCGCCGAAGCAGTAGCGTTTGGCACTGAAGCGCCTTATCTTCAGCGCCTCGGCTGCGAAACACTGGTGCTCGGCCCGGGCGACATTGCCTGTGCTCACCAACCGGGGGAATACCTCGAAATGTCACGCTTGCAGCCTACAGTGCATCTACTACGTCAATTGATCGAACATTATTGCCTGACGCCGGCCTGACCTCTGTTAAATCGCCGATGATCAAGCCTGTATCTATAAGGAGAGCTCGCGTGTCGCCAAGCCTGTTCCGACGATAACCAACAGCCCGCTGTGCGTTTTCTGTTTCGTCCTTTTTTCGGCTGCTTTTTATTACAGGCGCTGGTTTTATGCCCGAATACGTCAATTGGCTTCGTCACGCTTCTCCCTACATCAATGCCCACCGCGATTGCACCTTTGTGTGCGGTTGGTATTGGTTCATGGTTCCCGTCCGCAAATTGAAACCCGTCTCGCTGCCCGAGGCCTGACTCCGCATTATCACCATGGTCTGCGCATCACCGATGCGGCGACGCTGGAATGCGTGATCGACGCGGTGGGGCAACTGCGGATTGCCATTGAAGCGCGCCTGTCCATGGACATGGCCTCCTCGCCGATGCAGGGCTCGCGCCTGCGGGTCGCGGGCGGCAATCTGGTAACTGCACGGCCGATTGGCGTGCTTGAAGGTGTCGACTATCACCACACTGGTGAAGTGCGTCGGGTCGACCGCAAAGGCATCAATCGTCTGCTGGATGAGCGTTCGATTGTTCTGCTCTCGCCGTTGGGCTACTCGCCGACCGGGGAAATCTTCAACCTGGCCTGCGAAGACGTCGCCACCCGCGCCGCCATCGACCTGGGGGCCGACAAGCTGCTGCTGTTTGGTGCCGACCTCGGCCTGATCGATGAAAACGGCAGGCTGGTGCGCGAGTTGCGTCCGCAACAGGTGCCAGCGCATTTGCAGCGTCTGGGCGGTAACTACCAGGCGGAATTGCTGGATGCGGCGGCTGAAGCCTGTCGAGGCGGTGTAGGCCGTAGCCATATCGTCAGTTATGTAGAAAACGGCGCGTTGCTGACCGAACTCTTCACCCGCGACGGTGGCGGTACGCTGGTCGCGCAAGAGCAGTTCGAATTGGTCCGTGAAGCGGCCATTGAAGACGTCGGCGGTTTGCTGGATTTGATCAGTCCGCTGGAAGAGCAGGGCATCCTGGTTCGCCGTTCCCGCGAGGTGCTGGAGCGTGAGATCGAACAATTCAGCGTGGTCGAGCGCGAAGGTATGATCATCGCCTGTGCGGCGCTGTATCAGATTGCCGATTCGGATACAGGGGAGTTGGCTTGCCTGGCGGTGAATCCAGAATATCGCCATGGCGGTCGCGGTGATGAATTGCTGGAAAGGATTGAAACCCGCGCTCGGGATCAGGGGCTCAAAACCTTGTTCGTGCTTACCACGCGTACCGCTCACTGGTTCCGTGAGCGTGGCTTCGTGCCAAGCAGCGTCGAGCGCCTACCCTCGGCTCGGGCCTCGCTGTACAACTATCAGCGTAATTCGAAGATCTTCGAAAAAACCTTGTAAGCACTGATCATAATCCACCCGCACCGTCTCAACACCTCGCTTCCAGGCCGCGGCCATTTCTGCGGGCTGGAAGAAATTAGAACGATATACAAACTGTAACAATTTGACTGGATGATGCGCGTTTGGCCATTATGGTGTCGCCTTTTTGATCGTGGTTGACGTTTGATGAATGCATCAGAGCTAAACGATCTAAATAGCGGCAAAAAAACACCATTTAGGAATTAGTTTATGAGCCGATACCTTCTGGCTCGGTTCAGTGAGTCACACAAAGTGTTATTCCTGAATGGTATGAAAAAAAACAAAATAATTCTTTTTGGGGTTATGGAAAAGTCATTACCCTGCACGGACCAAATTACGGCGGTTAGACCATGGTCGTAGACACGCATGGTTACGATTGACTTGTCAGTCACGGTACGGTGCTAATCGCGCAACTGCGGATCCAGGGCGTAGGCCCGAGACCAAGAAGTAAAAAATTAGAAACGATAGGAGCGAAGCAATGAACAAGTCCACGTTGGCCCTGGCTGTGGCCGTAGGGGTTGGGGCTGCGCAACTTCTACATCAACAACGATAACCGCGATTCGGACACCAAGGCCGCAAAAGCACAGAACTACCAAGCCGAGTGGGGCCAAGGCTTCGACCTGCGCTTCATCTCGGGTTACACCCAGGGTACTGTTCAATTCGGCGTCGATGCGATCGGCCTGTTGGGCGTCAAGCTGGATTCCAGCGCTGCCAAGCATGGCAACCCGACCGGGGCTCTGTCTGGCGGTAACGTCTTCCCAACCGAAGGTGACCACGCTGTTAGCGATTTCGCCAGCCTGGGCCTGACCGCCAAAGCCAAGGTTTCGCAAACCGAACTGCGCGTCGGCACCTTGACGCCTAAAAACCCTGTGGTCGTGACCAACGACAGTCGTCTGGTCACTCAGACGTTCCAGGGCGGCCAGATCCAGTCGAACGATATCAAGGACCTGACCCTGACCGCAGGTCAGCTCGAGCACGCCAAAGGGCGTAACTCCACCGACGAAAAGGGCCTGTCCATTGCAGGTGCCAACGGCGGTTCCGACTACTCCAAAGCCACGCTCAGCAACAAGTTCTACTACGCAGGCGCCGACTACAAGCTCACCAAAGATCTGACCGCTTCGTACTACTTCGGCGAGCTGAAAGATTTCTACCAGCAGAACTTCCTGGGCCTGGTGCACAACTGGTCCATCGGTCCTGGCGTACTGAAAAGTGACTTGCGCTACTACCGCAGCCGCGATGACGGCGCCAACGGTCACGAATCCGCCTTCTTCACCTCCGGCTACTACCCGGACAACGGCCTGTCTACGATTACCAAAGGCAAGGTCGACAACGACCTGTACAGCGGCTTGTTCCTGTACTCGGTTGAAGGTCACACCTTCGGTGGCGGTTATCAGTACAGCAACGGCCAGAGCGATTTCCCTTGGCTGAACCAGGGTGACGGCTCGTCCAACAGCACCATCACCGACATGCAGATCCAGAAGTTCGCCCGCGCTGGTGAACGTACCTGGCAGGGTCGCTACTCGTACGATTTCGCCAAGCTCGGTGTTCCAGGCCTGACCGCCGGCATCATTTACCTGCGCGGCAACAACATCGATACCACCGGTAAAGTTGGCGCGGCACAGACGAATACGCTGGGCAGCGGCACTACCGAGTGGGAACGCGACATTGCCCTGGCTTACGTAGTGCCAGAAGGTGCTCTGAAAAACCTGGGCTTCACCTGGAAAAACGCCATGTGGCGCAACGACATTCCAGGTCAGCGTGACCAGGACGAAAACCGTCTGATCGTCAGCTACTCGATCCCGTTGTTGTAATTCACGCATGAAAACCCCCGCCCGGCGCAACGCCGGGCGGGGTGTTTTTTTCAAGTCAGGCTTACCCCTCGCAAGCCGTCATCGAATCCCTTTTTACAGCTCCTCAAGGCCTTCTCGAACCTCGGCGAGCAGGATGGTCTTCGCGTGCCTGTGCGTCCAGTGAAGATACGGTTAATATTCAATTTTGATCTAAATAAATAGATATTTATTCTTTTTAAACAATCATCGATGCAGGCAGTGTGGGCTCAATAAGCACTCACAAGGAGCAGCATCATGAGCCTCAGACTTGGCGACATTGCCCCCGATTTCGAACAGGATTCCAGCGCCGGCACGATTCGTTTTCACGAGTGGCTAAACGATAGCTGGGGCGTGCTGTTTTCCCATCCAGCGGACTTCACCCCAGTGTGCACCACGGAGCTCGGTTTCACCGCCAAGCTCAAAGACGAATTCGCCAAGCGCGGCGTCAAGGCCATTGCCTTGTCGGTCGACCCGGTGGACTCGCACCACAGGTGGATCGAAGACATCAACGAAACCCAAAACGCCCTCGTCAATTTCCCGATCCTCGCCGACGCTGATCGCAAAGTCTGCGACCTCTACGACCTCATTCATCCCAATGCCAACGACACCCTGACCGTGCGTTCGCTGTTCGTTATCGACCCGAACAAAAAGGTGCGTCTGACCATTACTTATCCGGCCAGTACCGGGCGTAACTTCCATGAAATTTTGCGGGTGATCGATTCGCTGCAACTCACCGACCACTACAAAGTGGCTACGCCGGCCAACTGGCAGGACGGTGACGAGGTGGTGATCGTGCCATCGCTCAAGGATGAAGACGAGATCAAGAAACGCTTCCCGAAAGGCTACCGCGCGGTGAAACCGTATCTGCGATTGACACCGCAGCCGAATCGCTGAGGTAAGCGTTAGATCGGGTTTCACATCATCCACAAAGCAAGGGTTTCAGGCCGTTTCGACGGCCTGTTTTTTTGCCTGGAAAAATCTCTTTTGTATATGCGTTTAAAGAATAAACAAATGAATAAATAAGATTTATAGATATATAAATCACCTGTTATGGTCTGTTCATCTTAGCGAGATCGCAGTGAGCGAATCGCCAACAACCTCCTAAGGAATTACTTGCATGCTGGTCGTCTCACTTGGTGGAAGTCCCAGCCAGCGCTCCCGTTCCGGGGTGTTGCTGGACCATTCCAAACGCTGGTTACAGCAGCAAGGCGTGGAGGTGGTGAGTTTTCAGGTACGGGACTTCCCGGCCGAAGACTTGCTTCACGCACGCTTCGACAGCCCGATGGTGCTCAACCTGCTGCAACAGATTGCAAACGCCGATGGCCTGCTGATCGCCACGCCGGTTTACAAAGCGTCGTTCTCTGGCGCACTGAAGACCGTGCTCGATCTGTTGCCGGAACGTGCACTGAGCCACAAGGTGGTATTGCCCATGGCCACCGGCGGCAGCATCGCTCACATGCTGGCGGTGGATTACGCGCTCAAACCGGTGTTGTCGGCATTGAAGGCTCAGGAAATGCTCCATGGGATTTTCGCCGAAGACAGCCAGATCGCTTATGGCGAAGGCAGCGCCCAGGCGCAGCTGGTGCCGATACTGGAGCGACGCTTGGACGAGGCATTGGAGCAGTTCTACAGCGCGATGGCGCGGCGGCCCAAGCCGATTGATCCGAATCTGTTGAACGAACGTTTATTGAGTGCTCGCTGGAGCATTTAAGCCCTACCGGAACTTGATGTACTCGCCTTACTCGCCCGCTAACGGGCAAGCAGGTGCAGCCAACCCAACAGCAAAAAGGAGAGCGCTATGCGCACTGTCATTTTGCGTCGTGGTCTGGTCGCGCTGTTTGCTGCGGCTGTGTCCTTCGGCGCTGTTGTTCAAGCTCAAGCTGACACTTTGCGTATCGGCTATCAAAAGTACGGCACCCTGGTGCTGCTCAAAGCCAAAGGCTCGCTGGAAAAACGTCTCGCCGCTCAAGGTGTCGACGTGCAATGGACTGAGTTCCCCGGCGGCCCGCAACTGCTTGAAGGGCTGAACGTCGGTTCCATTGACTTCGGTGTGACCGGCGAAACGCCTCCGGTGTTCGCTCAGGCGGCCGGTGCCGATTTGCTCTACGTGGCGTATGAGCCACCAGCGCCGACCAGCGAAGCGATCCTCGTTGCGAAAGACTCGCCGATCAAATCGGTGAAGGACCTCAAGGGCAAGAAGGTCGTCCTCAACAAAGGCTCCAACGTTCATTACCTGCTGGTCCGTGCGCTCGAAGACGCGGGCCTTAAGTACACCGACATCCAGACCGTATTCCTGCCTCCGGCCGATGCCCGGGCTGCGTTCGAACGCGGCAGTGTCGACGCCTGGGTGATCTGGGACCCGTACCAGGCCGCCGCCGAACAGCAACTGCAAGCGCGCACCCTGCGTGATGGCAGCGGCATCGTCGACAACCATCAGTTCTATCTGGCAACCAAGCCCTACGCTGAAAAACACCCGCAAGTGATCAAGGCGCTGGTGGAAGAAGTGCGCGCAGTCGGCGAGTGGTCCAAGGCCAATCCTGAAGAGGTGACGAAACAGGTTTCGCCACTGCTCGGCCTGCCCGCGGACATCACCCTCACCTCAGTGAAACGTCAAGGCTACGGCGCACTGTTTCTCACCCCGGAAGTGGTCGCCGCTCAGCAAAAAATCGCCGACAGCTTTTACCAACTCAAGCTGATCCCGAAACCGCTGAGCATCAAAGACGTGATCTGGACGCCACCTGCGACTGTTGCCAAGGCACCGTAATTCGAATTCCTTAGGAGACAACTCCATGAGCCTCACTATTTTCTGGTTCCTGCCCATTCTTCCTGACGCTGCGTCCCAGAGTTGAGGCGCGCCATGAAGACCCACAAAATTATCCACAGTCTCGCGCCGTGGGCCTTGCCGGTGTTGTTGCTGGCGGTGTGGCAGTTGTCGGTATCGGCGGGCTGGTTGTCGACGCGGATTCTGCCGGCACCGAGCGCGGTGATCGAGGCGGGTGTAAGCCTGGTTCGCAGCGGCGAAATCTGGAAACACCTGGCGATCAGTGGTTGGCGCGCGGGCATTGGTTTCGTTATTGGCGGCGGTATCGGCCTGGCGCTGGGATTCATCACGGGCCTGTCGAATTGGGGCGAACGCTTGCTCGACAGCTCGGTGCAAATGATCCGCAACGTGCCTCATCTGGCGCTGATTCCGCTGGTGATTCTGTGGTTCGGCATCGATGAGTCGGCGAAGATTTTTCTGGTGGCGTTGGGCACCTTGTTTCCGATCTACCTCAACACCTATCACGGCATTCGCAACGTTGACCCGGCGCTGGTGGAAATGTCCCGCAGTTATGGCTTGTCCGGTTTCGGTCTGTTCCGTCAGGTGATTCTCCCGGGAGCGCTGCCTTCGATTCTGGTGGGTGTGCGCTTTGCGCTGGGCTTTATGTGGCTGACCTTGATCGTCGCTGAAACCATTTCCGCCAGCTCCGGCATCGGTTATCTGGCGATGAATGCCCGGGAGTTTTTGCAGACTGATGTGGTGGTGTTGGCGATCCTGTTGTACGCGGTGCTCGGCAAATTGGCGGACCTCGCGGCCCGTGGTCTGGAACGTGTCTGGTTGCGCTGGCATCCGGCCTATCAAGTGGCTAAAGGCGGTGCCGTATGACGGCTCAACAACCACCTCGCCTGCTACGCGGGATTCCGTTGGCGGTGCGCAAGCTGCAAAAAACGTTTGGTCAACGCCAGGTGCTGCATGAGATCGATCTGCATATTCCTGCCGGCCAGTTCGTCGCCGTGGTCGGTCGCAGCGGTTGCGGCAAAAGCACCTTGCTGCGCTTGCTCGCCGGTCTCGATAAACCCACGGGTGGTGAATTGCTCGCCGGTTCAGCACCGCT
>JAPLSD010000001.1 GCA_026398835.1 Pseudomonas sp. | reverse complement strand
CATCTGGGCAATGTCGGCCTGCTAGAGGGCGGCGGCGTGCAATGGATGACCGCGGCAAAGGGCATCATTCACAGTGAAATGCCGGAGCAGGAAGAAGGCGTGATGCGCGGCTTCCAGCTGTGGCTGAACCTGCCGGGCAAATACAAACTCGACACCGCCAGCTATCGGGATATTCAGCCGGCAGACATTCCGTGGGTGAAAACCGCAGAGGGTGTCGAGGTGGTGGTGATCGCCGGTCAGTTCGATGATGGTCAGATTCAACAAACCGGTGCAGTCCTGCGCCCGGATACCGAGCCGCACTACTTTGACTTCCATCTACCAGCGGGCGGCCGCATCAGCCCTCGCCTGCCCGACGGTCATCGTGTGCTGCTGTATGTTTATGAAGGCCAGGTGGAGCTGCCGGGGCAGGCGCAAAGCGTCGGCGCCAGTAAGCTGATTCGGCTCTCGGATGAAGGTGAGTTGCAACTGAGCAGCCAGTCAGGTGCGAAGGTTCTGCTGATCGCCGGCAAGCCGCTGGGCGAGCCAATCGTCCAATACGGGCCGTTCGTGATGAACACCCGGGAAGAGATCGAACAGGCACTGCGGGATTTTCGGGATGATCGATTGACGGTTTGACACACGTTTTGCACTGTCTATCAGGACGCCTTCGCGGGCAAGCCTCAGGGCAACGTGCTAAACACCGGCAACCCCAAAAAACGGCACAACTCCTCACGCTTGGCCAAGGCATCGCGGCGGCCAAGTTCGATCAGTTCGCTGCAATACCCCGACTCGAACAGCAAATAGCTGAGAACGCCCGCGCCACTGGTCTTCGTCGCACCCGGCCCGCGCAGGAACAATCGCAAGGCGGCCGGCAATTCTTGCCGATGCCGCGCAGCGATTTCATCGATTGGCTGGCTAGGGGCAATCACCAATACATCCACCGGCGTCACCCCAAGACTGCGGCTCGGCACTCCCACTGGCAGCAAATGGCTGAATTGATTCAGACGCTGAAGCAACTCAATGTCACTTTCCAGGCTGTCAATGAAGGTACTGTTGAGCATGTGCCCACCGATCTGCGCCAGCGTCGGCTGTTGCCCGGTGTACGTGCGCTGCAACGGATTCTGCGGGTCGAACCCTCGAGGGTTACCGCTGACCCCGACCACCAGTACCCGACTTGCCCCCAGGTGCAATGCCGGACTGATCGGCGCGGACTGACGCACAGCACCGTCACCAAAATATTCCTGCTCGATTTTGACCGGAGCGAACAACAACGGGATCGCTGAACTGGCCAGCAAGTGTTCGACCGTCAGTTGAGTCGGCACGCCGATACGCCGATGACGTAGCCAGGCCTCAATAGTGCCACTGCCCTGGTAGAAGGTTACCGCCTGGCCGGACTCATAGCCGAAAGCCGTGACCGCCACCGCCTGCAATTGCTTTTGCCGGATGGCTTCGTCGATACCGGACAAATGAAGCTTTTTGTTCAACAAACGCCGTAACGGTGAACTGTTGATCAGCGCCACCGGCACTGAAGCGCCCAGTCCCAGCAGGCTATGCCCGACAAACCGAGTGGCCTGGCTGATCACACCCGGCCAATCGCTGCGCATCACCTGATGGCTGCGAAAGCCTTGCCAAAACGCTGTCAGCCGCTGGATCGCGCCGCCGAAGTCCATCGCCCCGCTGGCCAGGCTGACCGCGTTGATCGCGCCGGCAGACGTGCCAACGATCACTGGAAACGGGTTCGGTGCACCCGCCGGCAACAACTCGGCAATCGCCGCCAACACCCCTACCTGATATGCCGCCCGAGCCCCACCGCCGGAAAGAATCAAACCTGTGACCGGTTCAGCTGAACTCATCGCAACACTCCATGGTGCTAGGGGGACAATCAATCTAACGGTATTGCGTCAGCCACGCCTCTCATACAACTTCGGCTCACCTGGCGGCCGGCTCTTGAAGCGTCGATGGGCCCAGAGATACTGCTCCGGACATTCGCGCAGCGCACCCTCGACCCACTGGTTGACCCGCAGACAATCGGCCTCTTCACTCTCCCCCGGAAACTGCGTCATCGGCGGATGGATGACCAAGCGGTAACCGCTGCCATCGGCCAGACGTTCCTGAGTAAAGGGCACCACCAGCGCTTTGCCCAGTCGAGCGAACTTGCTGGTGGCAGTGACCGTCGCTGCCTGAATCCCGAACAGCGGCACGAACAGGCTTTGCTTGGCGCCATAGTCCTGATCCGGCGCATACCATATCGCGCGGCCAGCACGCAGCAGTTTGAGCATGCCGCGCACGTCATCGCGCTCCACCGCCAGGGAATCGAGGTTGTGCCGCTCGCGACCACGGCGCTGAATAAAGTCGAATAACAGGTTCTTATGCTCGCGGTACATGCCGTCGATGGTGTGCTGCTGACCGAGCAAGGCCGCGCCGATTTCCAGCGTGGTGAAATGCAGGGCCATCAGGATCACGCCCTTGCCCTCGCGCTGGGCCTGTTTGAGGTGCTCCAGCCCTTCGACATGGGCCAGGCGCGCGAGACGCGGTTTGGACCACCACCAACTCATGGCCATTTCGAAAAAGGCGATGCCGGTGGAGGCGAAGTTCTCCTTGAGCAGTCGTTTACGCTCGGCGGCGGACTTTTCCGGGAAACACAGCTCCAGGTTGCGCCTGGCAATGCGCCGTCGGTCGCCGGCCACCCGATACATCAATGCACCCAGAGCGCGACCGATCTTCAGCAACACCGGATACGGCAACTGAACGATTAGCCACAGCAGGCCGAGGCCAAACCACAGTGGCCAGAAACGAGGAAGAAAAAATGCAGCTCGAAAACGCGGGCGATCCATTACCGATTCCGGACAGACAACAAGGTCGCGCATTCTACAACGGTTCGACCCGGGTTGCGGCCCGCGGGCGTTCTCGCTATAAGTCTCGGCACTTTTAGTGACAAGCCGTTTAATGCCGACCATGAGCCAAACCGAACCGCTAGACCAAGATCCTGTGTTCCAGTTGAAGGGCAGCATGCTCGCCATTACGGTGCTGGAACTCGCCCGCAATGACCTCGAAGGCCTCGATCGCCAGCTGGCCGCGAAGGTCGCCCAAGCGCCGAACTTCTTCAGCAACGCCCCGCTGGTGCTGGCCCTGGACAAACTGCCGGCCACCGAAGGCGCCGTCGACCTGCCCGGTCTGATGCGCATCTGCCGCCAGCATGGCCTGCGCACGCTGGCCATCCGCGCCAGCCGCATCGAAGACATCGCCGCCGCCATTGCCGTGGATCTTCCGGTGTTGCCACCGTCCGGAGCTCGGGAGCGTCCGCTCGATCCACACGAAGGCGAGAAGAAAAAACCGGAAAAACCGCCGGAACCGACCATTAAACCGACCAAAATCATCACCTCGCCCGTACGCGGCGGGCAGCAGATTTATGCCCAGGGTGGCGATCTGGTGGTGGTTTCCTCGGTCAGTCCCGGTGCGGAACTTCTCGCTGATGGCAACATCCATGTATACGGCCCCATGCGCGGGCGCGCTCTGGCTGGAGTCAAGGGCGACACCAAGGCCAGAATTTTTTGTCAGCAATTGAGTGCCGAACTGGTGTCGATCGCCGGCCAATACAAGGTTTCCGAAGACTTGCGCCGCGATCCGCTATGGGGCTCCAGCGTTCAGGTCAGCCTGTCGGGTGATGTGTTGAACATCACTCGTCTTTAACGGATACTGCCGCATTTTCCAAGCATCTCTAAAACGTAGCGAAAACGGCTCAAACGAAGTAGGAAATCGGCGAAAAGCAGGCTTTACCGAAGGTAAACCCGCTTCAATCCGAATTTCAGCCAAGGCTGTTCGACTGCAGTAGTTTTCAAGAGATGTTTTTCAGGGGCTAAAAGTCCTTTTTCCTTAGGGGTGAAACACCTTGGCCAAGATTCTCGTGGTTACATCCGGCAAGGGTGGTGTGGGTAAGACCACCACCAGCGCCGCTATCGGTACCGGCCTCGCTCTGCGCGGTCACAAAACAGTCATCGTCGACTTCGACGTCGGTTTGCGTAATCTCGACCTGATCATGGGCTGTGAACGCCGCGTGGTGTACGACTTCGTCAACGTGGTCAACGGCGAAGCGAACCTGCAGCAAGCCTTGATCAAAGACAAACGTCTGGAAAACCTCTACGTGCTGGCCGCAAGCCAGACGCGTGACAAAGAAGCGTTGACCAAAGAAGGTGTCGAAAAAGTTCTGATGGAACTCAAACAGACCTTCGAATACGTCGTCTGCGACTCACCTGCCGGCATCGAGACTGGCGCTCACCTGGCCATGTACTTCGCTGATGAAGCGATCATCGTGACCAACCCGGAAGTGTCCTCGGTACGTGACTCCGACCGCATGCTGGGCCTGCTGGCCAGCAAATCGCGCCGCGCTGAAAAAGGCGAAGAGCCGATCAAGGAACACTTGCTGCTGACCCGCTACAACCCGGAGCGTGTGAGCAAGGGCGAAATGCTCGGCGTCGAAGACGTCAAAGACATTCTCGCGGTGGCCCTGCTGGGTGTCATCCCGGAATCCCAAGCGGTACTCAAGGCTTCGAACCAGGGCGTGCCTGTGATCCTCGACGACCAAAGCGACGCCGGTCAGGCGTACAGCGATGCCGTCGATCGTCTTCTGGGCAAAACCGTGGAGCATCGTTTCCTCGATGCACAGAAGAAGGGATTCTTCGAGCGCCTGTTTGGAGGCAATTAAACAATGAACATTTTTGACTTCTTTCGTGCCACCAAAAAGGTAAATACCGCGTCGGTCGCGAAAGAGCGTCTACAGATCATCGTGGCGCACGAACGCGGCCAACGCACCACCCCGGATTACCTGCCAGCCTTGCAGAAGGAATTGGTCGAGGTGATACGCAAGTACGTCAATATCGGGTCCGATGACGTGCAAGTCGCTCTGGAAAACCAGGGCAGCTGCTCGATTCTGGAACTCAATATCACCCT
>JAPLSD010000535.1 GCA_026398835.1 Pseudomonas sp. | reverse complement strand
GCGGGCGAACGGGGCGGGCAGGGAGCGTTTTGAGGCTAGGCGGATTGCGCGGTCGACGGCGACCCAGCACATCAACCTCGAGTGCAGAAAGTGATGCTGTTCGCCGCGCATTTCCCAGATCCCGACGTCTTCTTGCTGCCAGGTTTCGCAGACCTGATCGACCACCTCCCGAGTGTGTCGCCAGCCTTCGTGGGAGATGGCTTCGCCGTATTTGTTGACCAGGTACACGGCGTCCATTAGCTCGCCGAAAATATCCATTTGAATCTGCTCGTACGCCTGATTGCCGATGCGCACCGGTGTCGCGTTGCCGTGGCCGGACAGATGCGTCAACTCTATTTCCGGTAACTCCTGGCGGCCGTCGATGGCGTACAGAATGTTCAGCTTCATCGATTTGCCGCTGCAATCGCTGACCCGCCCGCGCAGCCAGCGCATATAGGCGTTGGCTTCGTCGGCGAAGCCCAGGCGCATGAAGGCGTAGACGGTGAAAGAGGCGTCGCGGATCCAGGTGTAGCGGTAATCCCAGTTGCGCTCGCCGCCGGGAGTTTCCGGCAGGCCGAAGGTGGCGGCGGCGAGGATCGCCCCGTGCTTGCGCGAGGTCAGCAGTTTCATGGACAGCGCCGAGCGGTTGACGATTTCCCGCCAACGGCCGCGGTAGTTGGAGCGGCCGATCCAGTCGCGCCAAAACTTCAGGGTGCGCTCCAGGTACAGGTCGCTTTGCCCGATCTTCACCCGTGGGTCGTGGATTCCGCCGAGGATGAACTCGGCGGTCTGGTTCTGCTCCAGCACGAACTCGGCGATAGCGGCCTGTTCATCGATCTGCATGCCCCGGCTTGAAACCAGGCGTAATCCTGGCTGATGGGTCGCTTCGAAGCAGACGTCCGTGCCATCGAGTCGCGCCTTGGTGTGTGCACGGGCGTAATCGTGACGCACCGTGCAACGCATACGAATGCTTGCCGTGCCGCTCACCACCCGCACTCGGCGGATCAACAACGGTAAATCATCCTCGCTGTCAGCAATGGGCAGCAGGTCGGTGACTTCGACCACGGCACGTTCACTCAGCCAGCGGGTTTGCAGCACGTTGGTGTCGGGCAGGTAGATCTGTTCGCGGCGAGCATCGGGCAGGTCCGGCGACAGTTGGAATATCCCGGCGGCCGGGGAGTCGAGCAGGGAACAGAAAATCGATGGGCTGTCGAATTCCGGCCAGCAGAAAAAATCGATGCTGCCCTTGTCGTTGACCAATGCCGCACTGCGCATGTCGCCGATGATGCCGTGGGCATCAATGGGGCTTTGCTGTTCGGTGCTTTGTCGTTCTGCATGAGAGTCAGCCATTACCACGAAACTCCGGATAGAGGGCCTAACTAGCTGACTGGTGGGAGGGGGATAGAGTTCACGGTCAGGTGAATGATTTGCCCGGAAAATTCCCTGTAGGAGCCGAGCTTGCTCGCGATGGCATCACCGCGGTGAAACAGACAGACCGAGCCGGCTGCATCGCGAGCAAGCTCGGCTCCTACAAAAGGGCGTCATCGATGCTTTCACCTCAACCGGCGTTTGTGGCAAGTTGCAGGCCCCTGTTGAGGCTGGAACGAGATGGCAAACCCCTATCGCGAGTTGTTCAACGCCCCTGGCGCCAGAGCCTTTGTGCTGGCGGGGATGATTGCGCGGATGCCGATCTCGATGACGGGCATCGGCCTGATCACCATGCTCTCGCAGTTGCAGGGCGGCTATGGCTTGGCCGGTGCGGTGGCGGCGACGTTTGCCTTGGCCACGGCAGTGTGCGCGCCGCAGGTTTCGCGGATGGTCGACCGCTATGGCCAAGGGCGGGTGCTGCCGGTTTCTGCGTTGATCGGCGGCGGGGCGTTGTTGATGGTGTTGCTCTGCACCCGGCTGCAAGCACCGCACTGGACGTTGTTTGTTTTCGCCGCGCTGGCCGGTTGCATGCCGAGCATGTCGGCGATGACTCGGGCACGCTGGACCGAGGTGTATCGCGGCCAGCCACAGCTGCAAACGGCGTATGCGCTGGAATCGGTGCTCGATGAAGTGTGTTTCATCATCGGCCCGCCGTTGTCGGTGGGGTTGTGCGTCGTCGCGTTTCCCGAGGCGGGTCCGCTGGCGGCGTTGCTGATGCTGGCGGTCGGGGTGACGGCGTTTGTCTTGCAGCGTGGGACCGAGCCGCCGGTGCATCCTCATGAGGCCCATGAGCGTGGCTCGATCATTCGCTCGGGGGCGATTCGTCTGCTGATGCTGCTGATGGTCGCCCTGGGCACGATTGTGGGCGTGGTCGATGTGGTCAGCGTGGCCTTTGCTCAGCAAGAGGGCCAACCTGCGTCGTGTCTGGCCGGGCTGGCCTTTGGCGCATTGAAACTGGATATCCCGCTGCCGCGGCTGTTTTTGTATGGCGGGGTGGCTACAGCGGTGACCACTCTGCCGTTGCTGCTGGCCGGCGACATCTTCGGTCTGTCGATGGCGGTGTTTGTAGCGGGATTGTTCTTTTCCCCGACCTTGATCGTCGCTATGGCGCTGGTGGAAAACATCGTCTCGCCGTCCAAGCTCACTGAAGGCCTGACCTGGCTGGTCACGGGTTTGAGCATCGGTGTAGCGATTGGAGCGGCAAGCTCGGGCTGGCTGGTGGATGCGTTCGGTGCACGCAGCGGTTTCTGGGTGTCGATAGGGGCGGGGGCTGTGGTGTTGGGGGCGGCGGTACAGAGCTATCGACGTCTGCTCTGAAGACTAATTTGCGTGCGCCTTCGTCTTCCCTCAACCTGAACCCTTCCTGAAGAGTTTTCTGATTCACCATACGGAAACTTTCCTACGGTTTACTCTCCTTGAATCGGGGCGTAAGCTTCTCGTGTTTTCATCAATTGCGGAGACCCACAGTGGGTACTTGTTCGAGTGACAGTAGTCGGCCGGTTTCAGTAACCGGCACATTCTCGGCAAGATAACGCGCAGTTTCCTGTGCCGTTGTCTCGCCGAAAAGCGAGAAGCGGCATCCCGACGTCCCTCTCATCGACGCTGAACAGTGCGTGATGGTCGACCTTTGCGTCGTCATTGCAGCGCTACGGACGCGCCTGTCATTAGACCGGCGGGCCAGACCTGCTTTGCCGGTAATTCGGGCAAGGCCTCGGGTCGGTCGTACCTGCTTGAAGGTTTCCCCGCGCTGACCATTAGGGGGAACAGCCATGAAACTCACCCTGTTGAAAGAACTCTTCGCCGGTTTCCTGCGGACCCGGCACTTTGTCCGACACTTCCGCCGACTAGCCCTGCGCGATGGCCTGACCGGCGCCAGCGTCAGCCGTGAAGTACCGCCAACCCTGGCGCAAACCCTGGTCGCCGCGGCCAACAACGACACGCAGGTATTGCTGGAACAACTCGGCAGCCACAGCGATGGCTTGAGCGACCTAGAGGCCGATGCGCTGCGCGAGCAATATGGTCTCAACGAGGTCGAGCACGAGCAACCGCTGCCATGGTGGATCCACCTGTGGCATTGCTACAAAAACCCTTTCAACCTGCTGCTGACATTACTCGCGGTCATTTCCTGGCTGACCGAGGACATGAAAGCCGCCATCGTCATTTTCTCCATGGTGGTGCTCTCGACACTGCTGCGCTTCTGGCAGGAAACCAAATCCAACCAGGCTGCCGACGCGCTAAAGGAAATGGTCAGCAACACCGCGACGGTGATGCGTCGCGCTCCTTCGGCCGCCGATGCGGTACCGATGTTCGACAAGTTTTATCAAGCTGCGCTGGAGGTCAAAGCCGCGCAGCGCATCGAGTTGCCGATCAAGCAGCTGGTGCCCGGTGATCTGATCGTGCTCTCGGCCGGCGACATGATCCCCGCTGACTGCCGCGTGCTCACCGCCAAGGATCTGTTCGTCAGCCAGGCGGCAATGACCGGTGAATCGATGCCGGTGGAAAAATTTCCCCGCCAGCAGGACGGCGCAACCCGCAACCCGCTGGACCTGGAAAACATCCTGTTCATGGGCACTAACGTGGTCTCCGGCGCGGCGACGGCGGTGATTCTGACCACCGGCAACAGCACCTATTTCGGCGCCCTGGCTCAGCGGGTCAGCGCCACCGACCGTGCGCCGACCTCGTTCCAGACCGGCGTTAACAAAGTCAGCTGGTTGCTGATCCGCTTCATGTTCGTGATGGCACCGCTGGTGTTGTTCATCAACGGTTTCACCAAGGGTGACTGGATGGAAGCGCTGTTGTTCGCGCTGTCCATCGCTGTGGGCCTGACCCCGGAAATGTTGCCGATGATTGTTACCTCGACCCTGGCCAAGGGTGCGGTGTTTCTGTCGCGTAAAAAAGTCATCGTCAAACGCCTCGACGCGATCCAGAACTTCGGCGCCATGGACGTGTTGTGCACCGACAAAACCGGCACCCTGACCCAGGACAAGATCTTCCTGGCGCGGCATGTCGATGTCTGGGGTGAAGAGTCCGACGATGTGCTGGAAATGGCTTACCTCAACAGCTACTACCAGACTGGCCTGAAAAACCTGCTGGATGTGGCGGTGCTTGAGCACGTCGAAGTCTACCGTGAGCTGAAAGTCGGCACGGCGTTCCAGAAGGTCGATGAGATTCCGTTCGATTTCACCCGGCGGCGCATGTCGGTGGTGGTGGCCGAGCAGAATCAAGCACATCTACTGATCTGCAAGGATGAGTTGCTGGCGCGGATTCGCCAGGTCACCGCCGAGTTCAACGAAGAAGGCCTGCGGGTGGTGGCGGTTGCCGCGCGGCCGATGCATACCGGGCGCGACACCTACAGCCTGGCGGATGAACAGGAACTGACGCTGATTGGCTACGTAGCGTTTCTCGATCCACCGAAGGAAAGCACCGCGCCGGCCCTCAAGGCATTGGCTGCCCATGGTGTGGCAGTGAAAGTGCTGACCGGCGACAACGAGCTGGTGACGGCGAAGATTTGCCGTGAGGTCGGCCTGGAGCAACAAGGCCTGTTGATGGGCAATGATATCGAGCGCATGAGCGATGCGGAACTGGCGGTTGCGGTGGAGACCACCAACGTCTTCGCCAAACTGACGCCGTCCCATAAGGAACGCATCGTTCGCTTGCTCAAAGGTAACGGGCATGTGGTCGGTTTCATGGGCGACGGGATCAACGATGCGCCGGCGCTGCGTACCGCC
>JAPLSD010000116.1 GCA_026398835.1 Pseudomonas sp. | reverse complement strand
GTCCACCACCAAGGCTCATCAAGGCCTCTACGAGTACGACGCAGTCAGCCGTCTGCGTGACTCGCAGCTGGGCGTGGACAAGGTCCATGACGTTCGCAACTACCTGAAAAAGGGCAAGCTCTGGGAAGCCTTCGAGTCCGAAGAGCGGGTGGTTCTGCTGATCGATGAAATCGACAAGGCCGACATCGAATTCCCTAACGACCTGCTGCAAGAACTCGACAAGATGGAGTTCTACGTTTACGAGATCGACGAAACGATCAAAGCCAAGAAGCGTCCGATCATCATCATTACCTCCAATAACGAGAAAGAGCTGCCGGACGCCTTCCTGCGTCGCTGCTTTTTCCACTACATCGCTTTCCCTGACCGCGTCACCCTGCAAAAAATCGTCGACGTGCACTACCCGGACATCAAGAAAGATCTGGTCAGCGAAGCGCTGGACGTGTTCTTCGACGTACGCAAGGTGCCAGGTCTGAAGAAGAAGCCATCGACCTCCGAACTGGTGGACTGGCTAAAACTGCTGATGGCCGACAACATTGGCGAAGCGGTGCTGCGTGAGCGCGATCCAACCAAGGCGATCCCGCCACTGGCAGGCGCCTTGGTGAAGAACGAGCAGGACGTGCAATTGCTTGAGCGTCTGGCGTTCATGAGCCGCCGCGGTACTCGCTGACACTTCTTTTTTACGATCTCAAGGGCGACAGCCATGCTGCTCAACCTGTTCAATGAAATGCGCGCGGCCAAGGTGCCGGTTTCGGTACGCGAACTGCTCGACCTGATCAACGCGCTGAAACAGCGGGTGATCTTCGCCGACATGGACGAGTTCTATTACCTCGCCCGGGCGATTCTGGTGAAGGACGAACGGCATTTCGACAAGTTCGACCGGGCGTTCGGCGCCTACTTCAATGGCCTGGAAAAGCTCGACGATCATCTACAGGCGTTGATCCCCGAAGACTGGTTGCGTAAGGAGTTCGAGCGCTCCCTGAGCGATGAAGAACGTGCGCAGATCCAGTCCCTGGGTGGCCTGGATAAACTGATCGAAGAGTTCAAAAAACGCCTCGAAGAGCAAAAGGAACGTCACGCCGGTGGCAACAAATGGATCGGCACCGGCGGCACCAGCCCGTTCGGTTCCGGCGGCTTCAACCCGGAAGGCATTCGGGTTGGCGATGCTGGCAAACGTCAGGGTAAAGCGGTCAAGGTCTGGGATCAGCGCGAGTACAAGAACCTCGACGATTCGGTCGAACTCGGTACGCGCAACATCAAGATCGCCCTGCGTCGTCTGCGCAAATTCGCTCGCCAGGGTGCGGCGGAAGAACTGGATATCGACGGCACCATCGACCACACCGCTCGCGATGCCGGGTTGCTGAACATTCAGATGCGTCCAGAGCGTCGCAACACCATCAAGCTGTTGCTGCTGTTCGACATCGGCGGCTCGATGGACGCCCACGTGAAGATTTGCGAGGAGCTGTTTTCGGCCTGCAAAACCGAGTTCAAGCATCTGGAGTATTTCTATTTCCACAACTTCATTTATGAATCGGTGTGGAAGAACAACATGCGTCGCGGTTCCGAACGGACGTCGACCCAGGATTTGCTGCACAAGTACGGTGCTGACTACAAAGTGATCTTCATCGGCGACGCCGCCATGGCGCCCTACGAAATCACCCAGGCCGGTGGCAGCGTCGAGCACTGGAACGAAGAAGCCGGTTATGTGTGGATGCAGCGTTTCAAGGAGAAGTACAAGAAGCTCATCTGGATCAACCCGTACCCGAAAGACACCTGGGGCTACACCGCCTCGACCAACATCGTGCGTGACCTGGTTGAAGATCAGATGTTTGCGTTGACGTTGCGTGGGTTGGAAGAAGGGATGAGGTTTCTCTCCAAGTGATAGATCGTTCCCACGCTCTGCGTGGGAACGATCAGCAGTGCTTTTAGCGATTCAGAAACCGCTGTAAATACCCGATCTGCTGCTGATGCGCCGTCTCCTGCACCACTGGCGCCAAGCGCACCTGCGCCCCTGGCAAACACTGCGCCAGCCGCGCCAACGACAACGGCGTCAACGCTCCCAACCTCGGATAACCACCAATAGTCTGCCGATCATTAAGCAGCACGATCGGCTGTCCATCCGGCGGCACCTGAATGGCGCCCAGCGGGATGCCTTCGGAAATCATCGGTTTGCCCTGATACTGCAACGCCGGCCCCAGCAGACGAATGCCCATGCGATCAGCCCGACTGTCGACAGTCCAGGCGTTGTTGAATGCATCGAACAGACTTTGCCCACTGAACTCACCGATCTGCGCACCGAGTACCACGTCCAGTGGCGAGCGCTGTTTGAAGTCCGGAATCAGTTCGCGAGGCAGTTCGCGCATATTTACGGCGGGCCGCAGGTAACTCAGCTCAGCACCTATGGCCAACGCCCGCCCAAAGCCATCAAGGCCACCGAGCTCTTCACGCACCACCGTGGCACAACTGCCCAACACCCGGGACGCAGCGAAACCACCCGGCGCGGCGAGATAGGCTCGAGCCCCCAACAGCGGCTGAGTAAATTGCAGGCGCTGGCCCTTCTTCAGGGTGAAATTGCGCCACGGAGCGAGAGGCTGACCGTCGAGTTGTGCGCCAAGATCCGCCCCCGCCAGCGCAAGGCAGCAATCGTCCTGCGCCACAAGCGTGAAGCCGCCGAGGGTCACTTCGATCACTGCTGCATCCAGCGAATTGCCCAGCAGCCAATTGGCCCAGGACATCGACACCCAGTCCAGCGCGCCGCCCTGAGTCACGCCCAAATGGCGTACGCCGAAACGCCCGGCGTCCTGCAGCAGGCACAGCGGGGTGCTGGCTTCAATTAATAGACGGCTCATGCCACGTTCTCCATCGGCGTGTCGTCACCGCCCAAGTTGATGAATTCGGCATGGCTGATCGCTTCAAAGCGCACCGTGTCGCCCGGTTGCATCAGGCTATAGCCGTCGCGCTCTCGGTCGAAAAGCTTGCTCGGTGTCCGCCCGATCAAATTCCAGCCGCCCGGCGATACCACCGGATAGGCCGCAGTCTGCCGCTCGGCGATCCCCACACTGCCGGCCGCCACGCGTTTGCGCGGCGTACTCAAACGCGGTGCGGCCAGCGCCTCTTCCACCAGACCCATAAAGGCAAAACCCGGCGCAAAGCCTAAGGCGAACACCTGATACTCACGCTCGCTGTGGCGACGAATGACCTCGTCAACCGCCAAACCGCTGCGCTGGGACAACAGGTTCAACTCAGGCCCGACACTCAGGTCATACCAGACCGGCAGCACATGACACCGGCCGCGGGCGTGTGGGTTCGGCGTCAGGTCGGTCAAGGCCTCGGCAATCAGTTCACGAGTTCACGGGCCTGGGCCGGCGTCAGCGCGGTCAGATCGTAATGCACCATCAAGGTCGTGTAGGACGGCACCAGATCGATCAGATGCCCGGCGAACCCGCTGCGCAACCGTTCGCTGGCGGCGAGCATCCATGGCATGTTGTCCTCGGCAATAACGTCGAACAGCCGCACCATCAGACAGTCGATTGCAACCACTTCAACCCGAGGCTTCATGGTTGAGTCTGCTGATTCAAGGCCTCGCGGATACGCCGTACCGCAGCGACCGAACTGGCGTTGTCGCCATGTACACACAGGGTGTTAGCCTGCAGATGTAAGGCGCTGCCATCGCTGGCAATCAGGTGGTCACCACGGGCGATGATCAGCGCCTGTTCGATAATCTTCTCGGGATCGTGATGCACCGCCCCCGGCAACTGCCGCGATACCAGTCGCCCGGCACTGTCGTAAGCGCGATCAGCGAAGGCCTCGAACCACAATGACACACCGTACTCATCGCCCAGGGCTTGAGCCAAACGGTTGTCGCGAGTCGCCATCAGCATCAACGGCAATTGTCGGTCATAAGCGGCCACGGCCTGGATCACCGCACGCAGTTGTTCAGGGTTGGCCATCATGTCGTTGTACATCGCGCCGTGGGGTTTGACATAACTCACGCGGCTGCCCTGGGCCCGGCAAATGCCATCGAGGGCGCCGATCTGATAGTGCAGCAGGTCCTGAATTTCCTGCGGGGTGCAGGCCATGGAGCGGCGACCGAAACCCACCAGGTCCGGGTAGGCCGGATGGGCGCCAATCTGTACGCCGTTGGCCAGCGCAAGACTGACCGTCTTGCGCATGATGCTCGGGTCACCGGCATGGAAACCGCAGGCGATGTTGGCGCAATCAATGAACGGCATAACCTCGGCGTCCAGACCCATGGTCCAGTTGCCAAAGCTTTCGCCGATGTCGCAGTTCAATAGCAGGCGGTTCACGGTGAACACTCCTGTAGGCTTTTGAATATTCTTGTGCGGGACCTTTCGTCAGCATCCCGCCGAGGTTATCAGTTACTGCGCTTCGAGTTGCTTGCCGCGGGTTTCCGGCAGACTCAGGGCCGCCAGAATCACCACACCGTAAGAGACTGCCGCAAACGCCCCAATCCCCATGCTCAACGGTACTTTCTGGCTGAGCAGGCCAATCAGCAGCGGAAAGAATGCCGCCAATGCCCGACCGATGTTGTAGCAGAAGCCCTGGCCCGAGCCACGAATCCGCGTCGGGAACAGCTCGGTCAGGAACGCGCCCATGCCGCTGAAAATCCCCGAGGCGAAGAACCCCAGCGGGAAGCCCAGCCAGAGCATCACCTCATTGCTGACCTGCAGTTGGGTGTAGAGCAGGACGATGGTGAAGGAGCCGACCGCGAACAAAATGAAATTCTTTTTGCGACCGAGAATGTCGGTCAGATAAGCGCTGATCACATAGCCCACGTAGGAGCCGACAATCACCATCGCCAGATAACCGCCGGTGCCCAGCACACTCAGACCGCGCTCGTTCTTGAGGAAGGTCGGCAGCCACGAGGTGATTGCGTAGTAACCGCCCAGGGCTCCGGTGGTCAGCAACGAAGCGCGCACCGTGGTGCTGAGGATGCCCGGGGCAAAGATCTCGTAGAACTTCGCCGGGTTGCTCGGTTCCTGCCGGGCCTTGGCCTCACGGTAGATTTCCGGGTCCTTGACCAGTCGACGGACGAAAATCACGAAAATTGCCGGCACGATGCCCAGCAGGAACAACGCACGCCAGGCGTCTTCTGGCGGCAGCAACGAGAACAGCACCGCGTACAAAATCGCCGTCAGCCCCCAACCGAGAGCCCAACCGGATTGCACCATGCCAACCGCCTTGCCGCGATCCTTGGCCCGAATCACTTCACCCATCAGCACCGCGCCGGCAGTCCATTCACCGCCAAAGCCGAAGCCCATCAACGTGCGCGAAATCAGCAGTTGCTCATAGTTTTGGGCGAAGCCACAGAGGAAGGTGAAAAAGGCGAACCACAGAACCGTCAGTTGCAGCGTGCGCACACGGCCGATGCGGTCCGAGAGAATCCCGGCGATCCAGCCGCCGATAGCCGAAGCGATCAGGGTGCTGGTGTGCATCAACCCGGCCTGACCGGTGGTGATACCCCACATGGCAATCAGCGTTGGCACGACGAAGCTGAGCATCTGCGTGTCCATGCCGTCCAGGCCATAGCCAATCTTGCAGCTCCAGAACGTCCGGCGCTCCTGCTTATTGATATTGCGGTACCAGTCGAAGGGACCGGGTCGGCCTTCGGGTTTGACGATGTCGAGGGTGTCGGGCGCGCTCATGGCAAAAATCTCCACGCTAATTTTATTGGTATTGTTCTGAGTCCCGACGACGCTTATCGTGGGTTAGGCGCATTCTTCGGCGCAGGCGCCCTGCCCGTCCAACTAATAAAAACCACCCCAAGACATAAGAAAAAGTTAATCCCATGAATCTCAAGTTTCTCGAAACCTTCGTCTGGGTCGCCCGTCTCAAGAGCTTTCGCCTGACCGCGGAAAAACTCTTCACCACCCAGGCATCGATATCCAGCCGTATTGCCGTGCTCGAAGGCGAACTGGGGGTGAAGCTGTTTCTGCGTGATTCGCGGGGTGTGAGCCTGACACCGGAAGGCTTGAAAGTGCTCGACTACGCCGAGCAGATGATGGATACCATGCAGGCGCTCAAGCAGTCGATCGAGACAAGTTCAAGCAAGGTCGGGCGGATTCGTATTGGTGTGATGGACACGGTAATCCATACCTGGCTAAGTCCGCTGGTGGCGGAAATGACCGACACCTACCCCTTGGTGGAAATCGAACTGGTCGCCGATACCTCACTCAACCTCTGCGATCAGCTGCAAAAAGGCTTCCTCGACCTGGTGCTGCAAACCGATCTGCTGCGCCAGGAAACCATCCGCAGCATGGAGTTGGCGAGTCATCCCATCGGCTGGATCGCCGCCACCCATTCGATCTACAACCGCGAGTACACCAGCGTCGCCGACCTGGCCCGTGAGCGGATCATCACCTACTCGAAAAACTCTCATCCCCATCAGGACGTACTCAGCCTGATGCAGGCCAATGGCGTGATCGCACCGCGACTTAACTGCGTGAATTCGGTGTCGGCGATCACCCGTTTGCTGCGAGACGGGTTCGGGATTGGAGCGTTGCCGCCGGTGCTGGTAGCTGAGGAGTTGGCGCGAGGTGAATTGACCTTGCTGGCGATCGAACAACGCCCGCCAAATCTACAAGTGGTGGTGTCGTGGCGGGTCGGGGTGGAGTTGGTCGAAGAGATTGTGGTGTTGTGTCAGAAGGTCTTGCGCAGTTATGCACAGAAGGTGGGTGAGGGATATATCGTGCTAGCGAGTTAGCAAGTTTGGCTGATCGTT
>JAPLSD010000395.1 GCA_026398835.1 Pseudomonas sp. | reverse complement strand
GGACTGGCGAGCAAATTGCCGATCGCGATTCAGAGCGATGAGGAGGAGGCGCTCGCCAATGAGCTGGAACAGATGCCCGATGAAATCGATGAAGGCCAACGGCTGGTACAAACCCAACTGGCACTGATCTGCCGCCAACTCAGCCCGTTGCGGACGTTGGCGGCGCATCTGATCAAAGGCACGAGCGAGGAATGAGCAGGGCAGATCACTGCCAGGCACTACATCCCATGCTGCCTCAGCAACCGGTCATAACTGCCATCAGCTTTCATCGCCGCTATCTCCCGGTCGAAACCAGCGACGATCTGTTGATGCTCAGGGTTCTTCAGGCTGACCAGAATGTGCAGGCTGTTTTCGCTCAGTGGCTTGGGTAAAAACTCCACCGAGTTGCGCACTCGCGGTGACTCGCGGGCCAGGTAGTAACGCGCTACGTATTCATCCTCCAAGGTCAACTTCACGCGGTCGGCAGCCAGCATGCGTACCGCCATCGAGAAGTTGTGTACCGGCACTTTCTGCAAATCCGGATCGTCGTCGAACGCCGACGAATAGGCATAACCGCGCACCACGGCAATCGGATACTCATGCAGTTGCTGCAAATTGTCGTATTCGATCGGCTGATCCTTGCGCTTGATAAAGCGCACTCGGTTTAGCAGATACTCGCCGGAAAACTGTCCGAATTGGGTCCGCGCCTCATTGAACCAGGCATTCACCAGCACGTCGTAACGCCCTTCACCAACACCCTGCAAGGCTCTGGCCCAAGGCACTTGTTCGAAGTCACTGGCATAGCCGGCCCGCGCCAGGGCAGTACTGACGATATCGGTAGCTACTCCGCCATTGACCAGCGTGGCGTCGGTAAAGGGTGGCCAGGCATCGGCGACCAAACGTAATTTTTCCGCATAAACGCTCTGACCCAGCAAGAGCAATCCAATCAAAGCAACGGCTCGATGTAATCGCGGCATGCTAAAACATCCTTAGCGGGCGGGCTGCCCAGCGTGTTTTTAGCCAAAACTCGTAAGCCAGTCTGCCAGTAAGCGGCCACAACTCCGGCCCTGACATTAGCTCATGAGAGCCTCTGCGAAGAACCAGGAAGCAGATTACACAAAGAAGACAGTGCCGAGCAAAATGAATGATGGCAATTTGATTTCTTTCACATAAACGACCTCTGCCGCCAGCAGACATCCGTTTGAAGGGCGCCTAGTATCAAAGCCAGAGTTCTTACAGGATGAAGAGATGACAATCGATTGGGTCTGCAAACATCACAGCGATCTGGGCAAGGAGCAGTTGTACGCTATTTTGCGACTTCGCGCGGAGGTGTTCGTAGTCGAACAGAAATGCGTCTATCAGGACCTCGACGGTCAGGACCTGGACGGCGACACTTGCCATTTGATGGCGTGGGATGGCGACAAATTGCTGGCTTATCTGCGCTTGCTGGACCCGCTTTCCCAGGGGGGTGACGTGGTGATTGGCCGGGTGATTATTGCGCCGGCGGCGCGGGGAAAAGGTCTTGGCCATGAATTGCTGGCCGAGGGGTTGAAGCAGGCTGAAAAACATTGGCCTGAAGTGCCGATTTACCTCTCGGCCCAGGCGCACTTGCAGGGTTATTACGGGCGGTATGGGTTTGTCGTGGTGGGTGAGGAATATCTTGAAGATGATATTCCGCATATCGGCATGCGCAAGCCTTAAAAATGCTTTGGGCAAACGGTAAACCTGTGGCGAGGGAGCTTGCTCCCGCTGGGGCGCGCAGCGGCCCTAAAGTTGATCACCGCGTTGTGTCAGACAGAACGCATGCGCTGAGTTTACGACTGCTGCGCAGCCGAGCGGGAGCAAGCTCCCTCGCCACAAGTGGTCGCCGGTGTTCAGGGATACCCCAGCACCGCTTTGATCCGCCCCAGATTCTGCGTAATCCAGCCTTTATCGATCGCACCCCAACTGTGAATCTGATAACGCCCGGCATGGTTGCGAGCACCATCCTGTTGCTCAAACTCACAGATGATATCCAGATCCGCCAGTGCCGCGATGGTGTCCTGAGCCGTGCGTCGCGGCATGCCGGTGACTTCCGTGAGTGTCGGGACGCTGCTGGCCAGCTGACTGTCGATCAGATAAGCCACGTACAGGCGGCGGTAAAAGCTGCTCTTGGTCTTGCTCACGTCCATTCACACACTCCTTGTTGGTAACCGCTATGGGGCCACAACAGTCTTGCCCTGCATGTCCCGGTAAGTCAGGTAAATCCGCAGGTCGAATTCCAATTGGTGATAGCCCGGCAGCATGTGCTCGCAGAGCTGATAGAACGCCTTGTTGTGGTCGGACTCTTTGAAGTGTGCCAGTTCATGCACCACGATCATGCGCAAAAACTCCGGCGCCGCGTCCTTGAACAGGGACGCGATGCGGATCTCCTTCTTGGCCTTGAGCTTGCCACCCTGCACCCGGGAAATCGCCGTGTGCAGGCCCAGGGCACGGTGGGTCAGGTCCAGACGGTTATCGAACAGCACTTTATCGATGGCCGGCGCATTGCGCAGATGCTCCTGCTTCAAGACCAGGACATAGCTGTACAGCGCCTTATCGCTCTGCACCGCGTGCTTATGTGGGTAACGCTGACTCAGGTAGTCACCCAGCCGATCTTGCGCGATCAGCTGGCGCACCTGTTCTTGCAAGGCGGCGGGATAGGCCTGGAGGTATTTCAGCGTGGTCATGGGGCGGCAACACAGTCACGAAAGGTCACCAGTGTAGCGAATTCGGTCCCCCAGCGCGCTCCAGTCAAACGGTTGCGCTTCTCTTATCAAGGCGTCATGCCGGTAACCGGAGGGATAACCGGACAAATACTGAGCCTTCACTCTAGCCTCGGATCTGAGAAAGCAGTAAGTGTCATGAGGCCATCATTTAACCAAACCCTCGGGCACCCGACTAACGGTAAGCCCCACAGCCCCCGTAAATCGGGAAAGATGGCATTTCGCCAGAAGATTGACGCCAAATCTCCGCCAGATGAACTTAACAAAAGAGTGTTCAACGCTTATAAGTACCGCCCTCTAAAGCGCGAGCTAAAGCCTCGGGCTACTCGCGTGCAGCATGAATTCGTAGAAGGCTTGAATATGATCGACCTGGCAAGCTGGAACCTGAGCGTTCCCGTCGGCAGCCCTCCGGCCACCATCGAAACCTCCAAACTGGTGGATGGTTTCAAGGATCAGTACTTCAATTCAGAATCCGGCACCCTGTTTTTCTGGGCACCCGTGACCGGTTCACGCACCGAAAATGCCAAGTTTCCGCGTACCGAATTGCGCGAAACCTACTCCAACGGCACCTTGCACAACTGGCTCTATTCCGACGCCGACAATCTGTTGCGTGCCACCCTGATGGTGAAGCAGGTGCCGTCCTCGGGCAAAATCGTCATCGGCCAGATCCATGCCTACAACAGCCAGAAACCGCTGGTGAAAGTCGAATATCAATACAAGGAAAGCACTCAAAGCGGCAACATCGTCGCCAAAGTGCGCATGCACCCTGATGACGCCGAAGGCCGGGTGATCAACATCGCCCAAAACGTAAAACTGGATAGGGAGTTCTCCTACCTGATCCACCTCGGCCGCAGCGGCGCCCTGAGCATCGCCGCGGCGGGTTATCAGTGGGATACCAAAATCAGCGCTACCTGGCGCGACAAACCGCTGTACTTCAAGGCCGGGGTTTATGTGCAGGACAACACCGGCTACAAAAGCGAAGGCGGGAAAGTGACATTCTCCAAGCTGGATATTGATCACAATAAGTAGTGTCCGATCGTTGAATGATCGTTCCCACGCACCGCAAAGGAATGCAGCCCGTGACGCTCCGCGTCACATTCAAAAGGACGCAGAGCGTCCAGTGAGGCATTCCCACGCGGGAGCGTGGGAACGATCAAATGTCACCTATATCGGACTTTTTGAACGGATGACCGGACTATGTCCGCTATAGCGGACATTTCAAGCACCGTGGCTATTACCTGGTCGTAGAAACCTCTGCCCATAAAAAAACCCGCATCTCTGCGGGTTTTTTATTAACGCGGTTTAACGCTCAGGCTTAGTTAACCTTGGCGTTCAACTCACCTTTGGCATAACGCTGGAACATCGCTTCCAGAGAGATCGGTTTGATCTTCGAACCATTGCCCGCGGTACCGAAGGCTTCGTAACGGGCGATACACACGTCACGCATCGCAGTCACCTTCGACGATTTCTTCAACCGGTACACCGTAGGTTTCTTTGATGTCGCCGCCGTACTGGTTGATGATCGCCAGCCACTCTTGCGGAACCGAAGAAGAACCGTGCATCACCAGGTGGGTGTTAGGGATGCGTTTGTGGATTTCTTTGATGCGGTCGATGGCCAGCACGTCGCCGGTAGGTGGCTTGGTGAACTTGTAAGCGCCGTGGCTGGTACCAATGGCGATGGCCAAGGCGTCAACCTGAGTGCGCTTGACGAAGTCAGCAGCTTCTTCCGGGTCGGTGAGCATTTGGCTGTGATCGAGCACGCCTTCTGCGCCGATGCCGTCTTCTTCACCGGCCATGCCGGTTTCCAGCGAACCCAGGCAGCCCAACTCGCCTTCGACCGAAACGCCGCAGGCGTGAGCCATGGCCACTGTTTGTTGGGTCACACGGACGTTGTAGTCGTAGTCAGTCGGGGTCTTGCCGTCTTCGCCCAGGGAGCCGTCCATCATCACCGAGCTGAAGCCCAGTTGAATGGAGCGCTGGCAGACGTCAGGGCTTGTGCCGTGGTCCTGGTGCATGCACACCGGGATGTGCGGGAACTCTTCGATCGCGGCCAGGATCAGGTGACGCAGGAAGGGTGCACCGGCGTATTTGCGCGCACCGGCGCTAGCCTGGACGATCACCGGGGAGTCAGTCTTGTCAGCGGCTTCCATGATGGCGCGCATCTGCTCAAGGTTGTTGACGTTGAAGGCTGGAACGCCGTAGCCGTATTCGGCTGCGTGGTCCAACATCTGGCGCATGCTGATAAGTGCCATTAGGTGTGTATCTCCCGGTTGAGGGTCGTTAATCGTGCAAGCCTGCCGTAGCGGCGGCTGCTATTCAAGTTATTGCAGATCGGGGGTAAGCCCTGGCTGCCAATTCGGTAAGGCATAAACTTTAGAGCCAACACAGTTCTAGTGTGGGAGCGGGCTTGCTCGCGATTGCATTCTCACAGTCAACATCTCTGTTGAATGTGCTGCCCTCATCGCGAGCAAGCCCGCTCCCACATTAGATCTCTCAAACTTCAATCCTGTATTCGTCTCTGGCCTACAGCGCTTTACAGCCGCGGCCGATCAAATCGTTGGTGGCGACCCAGTAAACCAGGCCTTCCTCACCTTTTATATGAAACGCCAGCATGTCATTGCTGTACAGCGAGCCCGAGCCGCTTGGTTCAAGCTTCAAGCGATACACCTGATCGGCGGCGCCCAGACGTAAATCGACTTCCTTGCGGCTGCTGTCGGTGTAACGCCAGACCACTTGCGCCTGACTGTCGCAGCTCCAGGTTGTCCAGTCATCCTGCTGCGGCGACTCAAACAGGTGCAGATTGGCGCAACCTGCAAGCAATGCCAGCGCCGCCACGGCGATAAAGCCTTTCATCGGTGTTCCTCGACTTGCGGCTCATCGCCGCAAGCACAGCGAGTTACTGAATCTGACCCGTCAAGGGCAACCATGTTCCTTGGCCTTGGGAGGAGTCTCGTATTTGTCCAACCCCTCGGGCCCCGAGCGCTTGTTGATCACTGGAGCGGTTTCGGCCTGCCAATCGGCCTGATAGCAGCCGTTTTGCGACTCGACCGCTGCAGGTTCAGGCTTGGCCTGCGGGGTACTCCCGCAGCCAGCCAGCACGCCCGCGAAGATCAACAGTGGTAACGTCTTGACCATGTGAATGTTCCTTTTTCAGGTCAGATCAACCTTTACGCTTTCGCGCGGCTTTCCAGCACTTCAACGGCTGGCAGCACTTTGCCCTCGACGAATTCGAGGAATGCGCCGCCGCCGGTAGAAATGTAGGAGATTTGCTCGGCAACGCCATATTTATCGATGGCCGCCAGGGTGTCGCCACCGCCAGCAATGGAGAACGCCGAGCTTTCGGCGATGGCCTGGGCCAGCACTTGGGTGCCGTTACCGAACTGGTCGAATTCGAAAACACCGACCGGACCGTTCCACAGAATGGTCTTGGACGACTTCAACAGCTCAGCGAAGTGCGCAGCAGTTTGCGGACCAATGTCCAGAATCATGTCGTCAGCGGCCACGTCGGCGATCAGCTTGACGGTGGCCACAGCGCTTTCAGCGAATTCCTTGGCGACCACGACGTCGACCGGCAACGGCACGCTGACTTTAGCGGCGATGGCGCGGGCGGTGTCCAGCAGGTCGGGCTCGTACAGCGACTTGCCAACCGGGTGACCGGCGGCCGCGAGGAAGGTGTTGGCAATGCCGCCGCCAACGATCAGCTGGTTGCAGATCTGGCTCAGGCTGTTGAGCACGTCGAGTTTGGTCGACACCTTGGAGCCGGCAACGATGGCGGCCATAGGCTGGGCCGGTGCGCCCAGGGCTTTGCCCAGTGCGTCCAGCTCGGCAGCCAGCAACGGGCCGGCGGCGGCGACTTTGGCGAACTTGGCCACGCCGTGGGTCGAACCCTCAGCGCGGTGAGCGGTGCCGAAGGCGTCCATCACGAACACGTCGCACAGGGCAGCGTATTGTTGGGCCAGTTCATCGGCGTTCTTTTTCTCGCCTTTGTTGAAGCGCACGTTCTCGAACAACACGATGTCGCCGGCTTTG
>JAPLSD010000818.1 GCA_026398835.1 Pseudomonas sp. | reverse complement strand
GGGTCTTTCGCACCTTTAGGGATCGACAGCATGTCGAACCAGATCGGCGCGCCTTCTTTAGGCAGGCGCATATCGACGATCACACCGTTCTTGGCTTCCTTGGCGCGGTTGGCGGCCTGGGAGAAGCTGCCGGAGTAACCGACCGCGACGCAGATGTCGCCGTTGGCGATATCGGCCATGTATTTGGAGGAGTGGAAGTAGGTGATGTACGGACGGATCTTCATTAGCAACGCTTCAGCTTTGGCGTAGTCCGCAGGCTTGGTGCTGTTGGGCGGCAGGCCGAGGTGTTGCAGGGCCAGCGGCAGAATCTCCGACGGCGAGTCGAGCAGGGCGACGCCGCACTGCTTGAGCTTGCTGATGTTCTCTTCCTTGAAGATCAGGTCCCAGCTGTCCACCGGCGCGTTGTCACCCAACGCAGCTTTGACCTTGTCCGGGTTGAAACCGATCAGGATCGTGCCGTACATGTAGGGCACGGCGTATTTGTTGCCGGGGTCGTTGGCTTCGATCAGCTTCATCAGCTTGGGATCGAGATGGTTCCAGTTCGGCAGCTTGCTGCGGTCCAGCGGCTGGAACACTCCGGCTTCGATCTGCTTGGCCAGGAACACGTTGGACGGCACCACCACGTCATACCCGGAGTTGCCGGTGAGCAGCTTGGCTTCCAGTGCTTCGTTGGTGTCGAAGATGTCGTAGATCAGTTTGACCTTGGTCTCGGCCTTGAAGTCTTCGAGGGTTTTGGGGGTGATGTAGTCGAACCAGTTGTAGACCCGTAAGGTGCGGTCTTCGGCATGCACGGCACCGCTGAGCACCGTGGCGCAGAGGGCGGGAGCGATAAGACGCTTGAGTGTGTTCATTGTTCTAATTCCTCATTGGCGCTTTGGAAGCCTTCGAGAACGTTCACGGCGTTGATGCCGATTTCTTCTACCGCGTAACCGCCTTCCATCACGAACAGCGTCGGCTTGCCGAGACGCGCGATGCGTTCGCCCATCGCTAAGTAATCGGGGCTGTCGAGCTTGAATTGGGAGATAGGGTCGTCCTTGAAGGTATCGACCCCGAGGGAAACCACCACGACATCGGCGCCGTAGTGTTCGATTTCCTTGCAGGCCACTTCCAGCGCGGCGCTCCAGCTGTCCCAGCCTGAGCCTGCGGCCAGGGGGTAGTTGAAGTTGAAACCTTCACCCGCGCCTTCGCCGCGTTCATCTTCGTAACCCAGGAAGAACGGAAACTCGGCTTCCGGGTGGCCGTGGATCGAGGCGAACAGCACGTCGCTGCGCTCGTAGAAAATCGATTGAGTACCGTTGCCGTGGTGGTAGTCGACGTCGAGGATCGCGACTTTTTTATGGCCTTGATCGAG
>JAPLSD010000305.1 GCA_026398835.1 Pseudomonas sp. | reverse complement strand
CAGCCCGGGCGCGCAAAGCCATCACTGTGTTCGCCGGCAGTTTTTTGATTTCGTCAGACCAAAACGCCAAATGCCCTCGATACTCCCTCGACTCATCATCATGCTTTGATAAGTCTTCGAGCAAAAACCGGTACCGACTCAAGTAGGCCGCAGATAAATCGTCTGCCAAGGCCCTGGCGGGCTCTCCAGCCATTGCCAAACACCATTCCGCAATTTTGATCACCCGTTCTCCTGGCGGGAGCGGTACCACACCATGTATGAAATTCAGGATGTATTTGTTGTAAAGCAGCGTGCCTTGTTCGGGCTCATCCGTAGGATTACCCGGGCAAGACCTTCGCTCCCACGGAAGGATATAAACCTTTTTGCCCTGCATATCCTGGAGTATGTAGTCCGATGGCTTGGCCAAACGCTGCATGGCTTTCTCCTTGGGAAAATACGGTTTAACCATGGTAGCTCATCCTTTGGCGGCCAAAAGCCGCGATGGCTAAATCACATCAAACACCGCTAGCTCTCTGATGTGACCGACACCGAGGCGCCCCTCGATGTGCTGCACGAAACGGCGGCCTACCGCATCAGCGCCGTGACCCAACTGCTGGAAAATCTCGCGATGCGCGAGGAGATCCACAGCGACGCCGTGGTCCTGCACGACTTCGCGCGGGTGCTGGCCATCCCGTTGCGGGACGGCTGCGACTTAATGGACGTCATCGGACGACGCTTGCAAGCGCAGGTTTCGTAGTCGTAAAAAATGGGCGATCTCATCGAGGTCGCCCATTTTTTTGGTTGGAGTGGTAAAGATTGCCACCGTGTATCTCGTCAAATGCCCGGCTTCACATCTTGAAACCACCACTGGAGTCATCGCCGCTGAGGGCTTTCTTGGTCAATGCGTAGAGGTCTCGTATGTGCCCGACCAGAAACGTCCAGAATGCCGCCTGGTTGACGGTTTGCGTCACCAACTCCATAGGCAAAAACCGGCCCATTTCTTTGCGAAACTCGGCCACGACTTTGGGCTCAGAATTCAGCATTTCTGTACGCTGCTTGTACAGTGCCAAGAAATCCTTGGGTTCGCAGTGATGGTCGGCAAGCTTTTTATCGATCAAATCCAGTTGCGGCGTTACCCCCTGCTGGCGCAACCAAACCATATCCCAGAGGTCGCGGTTCTTGATTCGGTTGGGACGTAAAGCAAAAGCTATGATTTTGTCGGCATAAATTTCTTCACGTGTTTCAGCCTGCAAAATCAGGCCGCTCGTCCCCATGTCGACCCCATATGGATTAAGGAGCAGCATGGGCTGTGGCTGGTAACTTGGAATAGAACACACATCGATGTTGATGCGCTGGGCCGGCAGATCCTTACGCCCGGGCCTGGTTTGGACTTTCAGCTTCCAGGTGTCAACATTACCTTCGTCACGAACAGGTTCGCCGACCTCGACTTCAAGGCCATATTTGGTCTTCAGACTATTGACTAGCACCTGGGCAAGTTCGGTCAGACTCTCACGGTTAAAGTCAGCCCCGCCCGTGAAGTCGAGATCCTCGCTCAAACGATTCGACCCGTAACAGGCACGCAGACACGTACCGTCGATGAATGTCAGTTTGGCGAGCATACCGGCAGAACTCAGTGCCAGCATGATGTCGTGATGCAGCAGTTCCTTCTCTACGACAACCCGCAACGGCGCCAGATCCTGCTTGTTTTTAAGCGCTTCATCCACCAGCTCATCAAACAAACTCATTGGCAACACTCCAATCGATCAAGTCCATGTTCCGCCTCGCAGCCGTCATGTCACGCAATGCCTGTTGGGGGGTTGCCCGCCATAACCGGCAACGCGCGTCATAATGAACCTGGCCAACCAGGTCCTGTGGTTTTTGGCGGGTATGCACAAACTCGATGGTGCCCCACCGACCACATGAAATCGTGCTGCTGCGCCCAGATGACATCAGCGTGATCCAATTAATCGGGATCTGTGAGATGACCCCGGAATCACTCAATGCAGTTTCAAGGCTGATGTAATTGAACTGAGCGGCACGCAGCCTGGCGGCGGCATGAAACAACACCAGTCCGCTAGAGGGATTTGCCGGTTCAAACAAGTAAAGCCCCCTGCACACGCGAGCCAAATGCCCTTCCGATGCCGCACGGCTCAACAAGGTTTTGTAGGCGCCGTCAGAAAGATCCGGCACAAGGGCCCTGAGATCGTCTGGCGTGAAGAGGTAGCGCTCTTCGCTGGCCAGTCTTGCCAGTCTTGCCAGATTTCGTATCAGGCGCCGCATGGGCTGCGTGGATTGAGAGCTTGGCTGCATGCCGACTGACTCAACGGAAGGTTTCAATTAATGTAACTTACTGTTGACTCATCAACAAGACTGCAGCCATCCGTATCTGCCTCGGGAGAGTTCACCATTCTTGATCAGCATCAACTGCATGCCCGCACAAGCTCTGTAGGCTGGAGCCACTCCTACACGTTACCTGGAGATCGGCATGGCCAAGAATTTCCCCATACACCCGAAGCACCCCGAGCGCATCTGCTGGGGCTGCGACAGGTACTGTCCGGCGAGTTCCCTGGCGTGTGGCAATGGCTCCGATCGCACGATGCATCCGGCCGAGATGATCGGCGATGACTGGTATTTGCACGGGGACTGGGGCATCGACCCGTTAACCGTGACGGATAAACCGTCGGACGATTCGAGCAGCTGAGTAGTCCTTGGACTATGAAAAATTTCGCCAAGTGTTCCGTCTAGGCGCCCTGCCCCGACTTCCACTGCCTCAGCAGCAACAGGTAAACGAGCACATTCATCAGAAGCACCAGAATACCCAGCCAAACCTGTATGCCGGGTGTCAGCCCGGTCGGATAAATCAGCGGCCACAGATAGTGCTCGATGAAACTGTCGCCATGGCCTGCTTCTCCTGCGGTCAGACGCAGGTGGTTTTCCCATCCTGTCAGCGGACAGGACCAGTGAAAGCCCTCGACCGCCGCCCCCCACGCCACAGCAGGCAGGTGCCACCAACACAGGTGGCGCCATTTGAGCACCAATAGTCCGCCGCACAGCACGAAGAGAATGAACAGCAGATGGAACAGCACCAGCCCGTCGGCAGCTATTCGGTAGAACATGTCGACTCCGATGAGTGCCCCCTTTCGCACACACTACAAACGGGCCAAGCGCCGCTTCAGCAGCAATGACAGCACAATGCCGATTGCAATAGACGCAATAGGAAGGGTTGAGGTGAGGTTCAGCGTGGGAAAAACCAGCAGAATCTGCGAATCATTGCCTCCGAGCATCATTGAAGCGCCGATGCCCATCAAGATGCCGGACAGTAAATGAGTGCTTGCCTTCGAAAGGTCAAACGGCTGGTAGCTGAAGGTGTTGCGGTACAGGGTAAAACTGCACATACCCACCAGCAGCATCACGAATATGGCTATTCGACGACCGCTGATAAAGCTTTGCTCGGGCATCCAGAACATCTGCGACAGGTTGTAGAAAAACACGCTGGGCGTCCACTGCGGTTCGAAGGTGTACAGAGCACCGGTCAGTGCGCCAAGGAGCATGCTGGAGAGAACCAGGTGTTTGTCGCCATGAACAGACACAAGAAAAAGCAAAGCCATCAGCACCACGCCGATTGTCAGCAAATAGTGGCTACTGGAAATTGACGGCATCAAGATGATTTTGTGTTCAGGCAGCATGTTCAGCGTGTACCACAGCACAATCCCCAGCACCCACCCCACAACCGTAAAGGCCTTATTGATATTGCCGCAGGCGAGCTTGGTCAGGGTACCGACGCTGCAGCCGTCATTGAGCACAGAGGCAATACCAAACAGGAGCCCACCACCAATCAGCAACGGATAGGCGACTTGCGGCGTGAACAGTGGCTGGCTAACACCCAAAAGGCCGTAGGCAGGGGCTAATAAAAGGCCGAACAAACCACAGGAAACCAGCGAAACAAACAAGGTGGGGCGGCGATTGAGCAGCAGAGCGCTGGCATTGACAAGACACATTCCCATGCGCTGCGAGACCCAGCCGATCAGGAATGCCAACAGCAGCGAAATCAGCAGTGAAAACACACCCCTCCTTACGCCTCGGCAGAAACCTCAAAAGTGTTACAGAGGGTACAGATTAGTACCATTCAGCCTCCGTCCATCAGCCCAGGCGGTAGAAATTTTCGGGCACTCCAAACGCAAACGACCCGGCATGAGCATGTTTCGGATGGCTGGCTAACATCAGGATTGCTGCTAGTTTTCAGGCGAACTCTACACTCCTCTCAGCTCATTCAAAAAAACGCCATCGAAAGGGACCTCATGACCACCCTCAAAGATCGTCTGAAGCTTGGCAAGGATGCTCGCAAGCAATGCCCCCGCACGTCCCAGGCCACGTCTGGAGATATCGATCGCGATCCACTGCCCTTGATCGAAGCGTCCAGTGAAGGGCGAATCAAGTCGCTGGTCGAACTGCGCTACGGACGCATGCTGGTCTCGCCTTTCACGTTCTATCGCGGCAACGCACTGCTGCAGGCCCATGACCTTGCGGGTACGAAGGACATGGGCCTGATGACACCGATTTGCGGCGATTGCCACCTGATGAACTTTGGAGGTTTTGCAACGCCGGAACGTAACCTGCTGTTCAGCGTCAATGACTTCGACGAGACCCACCCAGGCCCTTGGGAATGGGACCTCAAACGTTTGGTGGCGAGTTTTCTGATTGCGGCTCGCGATCTGCGTCACGGCGCAACCGTAGAGGAAAGTGTCTGTCGCCACGTGGTCACTGCCTATCAGCAGGCCATGGCCCGCTGTGCTGAGCAAAGTGCCCTGGAAGTCTGGTACGACTCCATCAATTACGACGACCTGTTGGACCAGGCCCGTGCCAACAACACCACACTGGAACATGTGCAACGCGCCGTCGAAAAAGCCGAACGACGCACCCACGCCGTGCTACTGCCCAAAATCAGCGAGCGCGATGAACAGGGTCACTTGATGATTCGTGATGACCTGCCGGAAATTTTCCATCTGCACAACAAAACGACACTGCTGGATGCCGATGATGACTGGGCGTGCCTGAAGGATTGGCGGCCGCTCTACGACACCTTTTTGCACGACTACCGAACCACGCTACAGGGGGATCGTCGTGACCTGTTGGCGCGTTTTCAGGCTCAGGACATGGCATTCAAGGTGGTTGGTGTGGGCAGCGTTGGTACGCGCTGTCTGGTCGCACTATTGACCGACGATCAGCAACGACCGCTGTTCTTGCAGTTCAAGGAGGCCCGCCGCTCGGTACTTGCGGGCTACGTCAAAGCAAAGTCGCGGCTGCGTCATAACGGCCAGCGAGTGGTTGAAGGTCAGCGCTTGATGCAGTCGGCCAGCGACCTTTTCCTCGGCTGGACCACTGACCCGAATGGACGCCACTTCTACGTACGCCAGTTACGGGATATGAAAATCTCGGCAGAACTGGAGACTTTTGACGGTGAGACGTTCGCCGCCTACGGCCGCCTCTGCGGCCGAGCCCTGGCCCGAGCGCATGCCAAAGCCTCAGGAGACGCAGCGCAGATCAGCGGCTATATCGGTAAGAGCGACGCTCTTGCAGATGCGTTGTTCAAATATGCCCAGGCCTATACCGAGCAGAACGAGCGAGACTTCGAGCGCTTTCAGCGTGCTTGCCGCAAGGGACGCCTGCAAGCCCGCTCGGAAGCCGATTTTGCCGCCGACCATCTGCCTTAGCATCACACCCGTTGTTCACACTTTGTTGAGAACTACTCCCGTATACTTTCCCGAATGCCTGAATGTTCTTCGGCCCTATTCCTTTCCTTGGTAGCCAGAAGCCTATGTCTCGACCTGCCCCACTCTTATTCCTACTCGCTTGCCTGTTGTTCTTTTTTGCCCTCGGCAATCACCAGCTGCAAGGCTCTACCGAAGCCCGGGTCGCCGGGATTGCAATGGAAATGCATCTGGATAACGACTGGGTGACACCCCGATTATTTGGCGAACCCTTTTTGGAAAAGCCGCCGCTGAGCCTCTGGATCGACGCCGGGGCTATCCGTGCGTTTGGCGGCACGCCTTGGGCAGTGCGGCTGGCCTCGGCCTTCGCCGGGCTGTTTAGCGTGATGCTGCTGTACACCCTGCTACGCAAGTTTGGTCGGCCGACGACCATCGCCTGGGCCGCGGCCATCATGCTGGCGACCAT
>JAPLSD010000713.1 GCA_026398835.1 Pseudomonas sp. | reverse complement strand
CGGCCAGCAGCAGCTTTCGGGATATCAGCGGATGCAGCGATAGCATCAATCAGTTCCGACTTGTTCACTCTAAGTCCCCTTATATCTATTTGAGTATGATTCTAAGTTTTTTGGTGAAAGCAAAAACGAGTGCTGAATGGCCTACAGACACTTATGAGCCGCTTTATAACAAGGGCTCTAAAAAGCTGTCAAGGAAGCCACCCAGGCAAATGCGTACTAATGCGTGCTAATTCTTTCCTTAGAGTCAGACTCGCGCTTCTCATCCTTTGCAACTATCTCGGGAGCCACATCCGGCAAGGGCTCCGGCGCGTATTGCAGCGCAATTTGCAGGACCTCGTCAATCCATTTAACTGGTTTAATCTGAAGATCTTGCTTGATATTGTCAGGAATTTCCTTCAAGTCGCGGACATTCTCTTCAGGAATGATCACGGTTTTGATCCCGCCACGATGTGCCGCCAGCAGTTTTTCCTTCAAACCGCCAATCGCCAGAACCTGGCCACGCAAGGTGATTTCGCCGGTCATGGCGACATCTGCACGCACCGGAATCCCGGTCAGTGCCGACACCAGGGCCGTGCACATACCTACACCAGCACTAGGACCGTCTTTAGGTGTTGCCCCTTCCGGCATGTGAATGTGGGTATCGCGCTTCTCGTGGAAATCCAGAGGGATCCCGAGGCTTTTCGCACGACTGCGAACAACCGTCAGCGCCGCGGTGATGGATTCAACCATCACGTCACCCAAGGACCCGGTCTTGATCAACTGGCCCTTGCCAGGAACCACGGCCGCTTCGATGGTCAGCAACTCACCGCCCACCTGAGTCCAGGCCAGGCCTGTCACTTGCCCAATCTGATCCTGCTGTTCAGCCAGGCCGTAGCGGAATTTGCGCACACCCAGGAAATGCTCCAACAGCTCGGCAGTCACTTTCACCGAGAAGCGTTTTTCCAGAGAATGCTCTTTGACCGCCTTGCGGCAAACCTTGGCAATCTGGCGCTCAAGCCCACGCACGCCGGCTTCGCGGGTGTAGTAGCGAATGATGTCGCGGATCGCTTCAGCGTCGAATTCCAGCTCGCCTTTCTTCAAGCCGTTGGCCTGAATCTGCTTGGGCGAAAGGTATTTGACGGCGATATTGATCTTCTCGTCTTCGGTGTAACCCGGTAGACGAATCACTTCCATCCGGTCGAGCAGCGCCGCAGGGATGTTCATCGAGTTGGCGGTGCAGAGGAACATCACATCGGAAAGGTCGTAATCGACTTCCAGATAGTGATCGTTGAAATTGTGATTCTGCTCGGGATCAAGCACTTCAAGCAAAGCCGACGCAGGGTCACCGCGCATGTCGCTACCCATCTTGTCGATTTCATCGAGCAGGAACAGCGGGTTGCGCACGCCAACCTTTGTCATCTTTTGAATCAATCTTCCTGGCATCGAACCGATATAAGTCCGCCGATGACCACGAATTTCGGCCTCGTCACGCACGCCGCCGAGCGCCATGCGAACAAATTTGCGGTTGGTTGCATGCGCAATCGATTCGGCCAGCGAGGTTTTACCCACACCAGGAGGACCGACCAGGCACAGCACCGGACCACGAATTTTCTTCACGCGCTTTTGCACGGCGAGGTATTCGAGGATCCGTTCTTTGACTTCTTCCAGACCGTAATGGTCGGCGTCGAGAATATCTTCAGCCCGCGCCAGGTCCAGACGCACCTTGCTCTGGGCCTTCCACGGCACCTGAACCAGCCAATCGATATAAGAACGCACCACGGTCGCTTCCGCAGACATTGGCGACATTTGTTTAAGCTTGTTCAGCTCGGCTTGAGCTTTGGTCAGCGCATCTTTTGGCAAGCCAGCGGCATCGATGCGCTTTTTCAGCTCTTCGATTTCGTTGTGGCCTTCGTCGCTATCACCCAGCTCTTTCTGAATGGCCTTCATCTGCTCATTCAGGTAGTACTCGCGCTGGCTGCGCTCCATTTGCTTTTTGACGCGACCGCGAATGCGTTTTTCGACTTGCAGCAGGTCGATCTCGGCATCCAGCAACGCCAGAACGTGCTCGACCCGGGCCGACAAATCGATAATTTCGAGAATTTCCTGCTTCTGTTCGATCTTCAGCGCCATGTGCGCCGCCATGGTATCGACCAGGCGACTTGGCTCGTCGATGCTGTTGAGCGACGACAATACCTCGGCAGGAACCTTCTTGCCCAATTGCACATATTGCTCGAACTGAGCCAGCAAACTGCGGACAAACACTTCCGATTCGCGCTCAGGAGCTTCAACTTCGTCAATCAGCGAGACTTCGGCGCGGCAGTGGCCGTCCACTTCGCTGAAACGCTCGATCGCACCGCGCTGCTCACCCTCGACCAGCACTTTGACAGTGCCGTCAGGCAGCTTGAGCAGCTGCAGAACCGTTGCGATAGTACCTACGCGATAAAGTGCGTCTTCACCGGGATCGTCGTCAGCAGGGTTTCTCTGAGCCACCAGGAGAATCTGCTTGTCGCCCGTCATCGCGGCCTCGAGGGCTTCGATAGACTTCTCGCGCCCCACGAACAGCGGGATAACCATGTGCGGATAAACCACAACATCACGCAATGGCAGGAGAGGCAATTCGATGGTTGTCTTCATGATTTCGCCTCTACGGCGGCCATAAGGCCGTAAACAGATGGAAGTAAGCTTGAAACCAAGATGGGGGCTGTCTTCGAAAAAAACAAGCTTAAAAGATCGTCCGAACGCGGCCGGAACCTTCGGCAGCTCCAAAAAGCAAAGGGGCCCGAAGGCCCCTTCTTTAAACCAGCAGCATGACGCTTATGCGTCTGGCGCTGCCTTGGCAGCCGGCTCACTGTTTTCGTAGATATACAGTGGCTTGGACTTGCCTTCTATAACGCTTTCGTCGATCACTACTTTACTCACCTCGGACTGCGAGGGGATCTCGTACATAGTGTCGAGCAATACACCTTCGAGGATCGAACGCAATCCACGAGCACCGGTCTTGCGCTCAAGCGCACGCTTGGCCACCGACTTGAGAGCGTCGGCACGGAACTCCAGATCGACGCCTTCCATCTCGAACAGCTTGGCGTATTGCTTGGTCAGAGCATTTTTCGGCTCGGTGAGAATCTGCATCAACGCAGCTTCGTCAAGCTCATCCAGCGTTGCAAGAACCGGCAAACGACCGACGAACTCGGGGATCAGACCAAACTTGACCAGATCGTCAGGCTCGACTTCACGCAGGGATTCACCAACCTTCTTGCCCTCTTCCTTGCTGCGCACTTCAGCGTTGAAGCCGATGCCACCACGGGTAGAACGGCTTTGAATCACCTTTTCCAGCCCGGAGAACGCGCCACCGCAAATGAACAGGATGTTACGCGTATCGACCTGAAGGAACTCTTGCTGCGGATGCTTGCGACCACCCTGAGGCGGAACGGAAGCGACAGTACCTTCGATCAATTTAAGCAGTGCCTGCTGCACGCCTTCGCCGGAAACGTCCCGGGTAATCGAAGGGTTATCAGATTTACGCGAGATCTTGTCGATCTCATCGATATAGACAATGCCCATTTGAGCTTTCTCTACGTCGTAATCGCACTTCTGCAGCAGTTTCTGAATGATGTTCTCAACATCTTCACCGACATAACCCGCCTCGGTGAGGGTGGTCGCGTCAGCGATGGTGAAAGGCACATTCAGCAAGCGAGCCAGTGTTTCAGCAAGCAGGGTTTTACCCGAGCCTGTAGGGCCGATCAGCAAGATGTTGCTTTTGCCGAGTTCGACATCGTCATTCTTTTTGTCGCGCTGGTTCAGGCGTTTGTAGTGGTTGTACACCGCTACGGCCAAAACCTTTTTCGCACGCTCCTGACCAATCACATACTGATCAAGGATGCCGCTGATTTCTTTAGGCGAAGGCAATTTATGCGCGCTGCTTTCGGCCTGAGCTTCCTGCACCTCCTCACGGATGATGTCATTGCACAGGTCGACGCACTCGTCGCAGATAAAGACCGAGGGGCCGGCAATCAATTTGCGTACTTCATGCTGGCTTTTGCCACAGAAGGAGCAATAGAGCAATTTGCCGTTGTCCTCGCCGTTGCGGGTGTCAGTCATTCGATCGATCCAAATCCGATAGGCTTGCAACACAAGATGAAGGCAATTGCGGGCTTTTTCAAGCCCGCAGGTGGCCAGTTAAACCAACCACCTACATTTGAGCTGCTTAGGCAGGCATTTGACGCTTCGTAATCACAGTGTCGATAAGGCCATATTCGGCTGCACGCTCTGCGCTCATGAAGTTATCACGCTCGGTATCACGCTCGACGGTTTCGAGGCTTTGCCCGGTGTGATGGGCCAGCAACGAGTTCAAGCGATGACGAATAGCGAGGATTTCCTTGGCATGAATGTCGATATCCGACGCTTGCCCCTGGAACCCGCCCAACGGCTGGTGAATCATCATGCGCGAGTTAGGCAAGCAGTGACGCTTGCCCGCAGCGCCACCGGCGAGCAGGAAAGCACCCATGCTGCAGGCCTGGCCGATGCAGATGGTCGAAACGTCAGGTTTGATAAATTGCATGGTGTCGTAGATCGACATGCCTGCAGTCACCGAACCGCCTGGTGAGTTGATGTAAAGATGGATGTCCTTGTCCGGGTTTTCCGCTTCAAGGAACAGCAATTGCGCCGCGACCAGGTTGGCCATGTAGTCTTCTACCGGGCCAATCAGGAAGATCACTCGCTCCTTGAGGAGACGCGAGTAGATGTCGTAGGCACGTTCGCCACGAGCGGATTGCTCGATAACCATCGGGACCAGGCCGCCTGCGGCCTGGATGTCAGAGCTCTGCTGATAATAAGAATTGCGGGACATGTCCGGCAGTCACTCCCAAATAGTTATGTCTTGAATACGCATAAGCCAGCGCGAAGGCTGGCTTATGTGTGTATTTTTCCAACAAAGAAAAATCAGTCGGCTTGTGGAGCTTCTACCGGCTTGACCGCTTCTTCGTAAGAGACCGATTTGTCGGTCACGCTAGCTTTCTGCAGAACAGTATCCACAACTTGTTCTTCCAGCACAACAGAACGAACTTCGTTCAGTTGCTGGTCGTTCTTGTAGTACCAAGACACAACCTGCTCAGGCTCCTGGTAAGCAGAAGCCATTTCCTGGATCATCTCGCGAACGCGGGCTTCGTCAGGCTTGAGGTCGAACTGCTTGACCACTTCAGCAACGATCAGACCCAGTACAACGCGGCGCTTGGCTTGCTCTTCGAACAGCTCGGCCGGCAGTTGATCAGGCTTGATGTTGCCACCGAACTGCTGAACAGCTTGAACGCGCAGGCGGTTGACTTCGTTTTCGAGCAGGGACTTCGGCACTTCGATCGGGTTGGTGGCCAGCAGACCGTCCATTACCTGATTCTTGACCTTGGATTTGATCGCCTGACGCAGCTCACGCTCCATGTTCTTACGAACTTCGGCGCGGAAACCTTCAATACCTGTTTCCTTGATACCGAACTGAGCGAAGAATTCTTCGGTCAATTCTGGCAATTTCGGCTCGGAGACAGTGTTCACGGTAACGGTGAACTCTGCTGCCTTGTTAGCCAGGTCCAGGTTCTGATAGTCCTCAGGGAAGGTCAGGTTCAGAACACGCTCTTCGCCAGCTTTAGCGCCAACCAGACCCTCTTCAAAGCCCGGGATCATGCGGCCGGAACCCAGAACCAGCTGAGTACCTTTGGCAGAACCGCCAGCGAACACTTCACCGTCGACCTTGCCAACGAAATCGATGTTCAGCTGGTCTTCGTTCTGGGCAGCGCGATCGACTGACTCAAAACGGATGTTCTGCTTGCGCAGGACTTCCAGCATTTTGTCCAGATCGGCGTCCGCCACGTCAGCGCTCAGGCGCTCAACAGCGATGGACTCGAAGCCGGCAACGGTGAACTCAGGGAACACTTCGAAAGTAGCGACGTATTCCAGGTCCTTGCCCTTTTCCAGGACTTTAGGCTCTACGGAAGGAGCGCCAGCCGGGTTCAGCTTCTGCTCAACAACAGCTTCGTAGAAGGAAGCCTGGATCACATCGCCCACTGCTTCTTGACGTGCATCAGCTTCGTAACGCTGACGAATCACGCTCATTGGCACCTTGCCAGGACGGAAGCCTGCAATCTTGGCCTTTTGGGCAGTCTGCTGCAGACGCTTGTTGACTTGGGTCTCGATGCGCTCAGCTGGCACGGTGATGCTCATGCGGCGCTCAAGAGCAGAAGTATTTTCAACAGAAACTTGCATGGATATTCCTCGTTGCACAGACGTTAGCCGGCCGTTTCCGACCCCAGAAT
>JAPLSD010000137.1 GCA_026398835.1 Pseudomonas sp. | reverse complement strand
CTACAACCTGGGCGGAATTGTCGGTGCATCCGCCGCGCCGTTCTTTGCGCAGAAGTTGGTGGCAATGGGCGGTTTGAGCTGGGTTGGCGGGTATGTGTCGGGTGCAGCGGTGCTCAGCTTGATCGCTGTGCTGTGCTTGAAGGAGACGAGGAATAACGACCTGGATCGGGTCGCCTGATAGATCGCATCGCGAGCAATCGAGCGTCGACCGGCTGCTCCTACAAGGAATCACATTGACCCTGTAGGAGCGAGCTTGCTCGCGATGAGCGCGACTCGGTTACAACTCTACAACAACCGCTTGCGAGGCACGGGTCGCTTTGGCGCCCAGATTGGCGAAAGCGGTCTGGGTCGACTGCCCTTCCACCAGAATCACCGCCGAAGCCGATGGGCCGAACTGACGGATCAACGGAATCGGCAAACCCAGAATCGCCCGTGCATGCAAGGCGAACTGCGACAAGTCCTGGGAAATCAGGGTCACCAGACCGGTGTCGTGCGGGCGCGGCGAGACTTCGCTGAACCACACCTGATCGCCCTTGATGAACAGCTCAACGCCGAACAGACCACGACCACCCAGCGCCTCGGTCACCGCTTTGGCAACACGCTCGGATTCCGCCAAGGCGATCGGGCTCATGGCCTGCGGCTGCCAGGATTCCTGGTAATCACCCTTCTCCTGACGATGACCGACCGGCGCGCAGAAGGTTGTGCCACCGATATGACGTACGGTCAGCAGAGTAATTTCGTAATCGAAGTCGATAAAGCCTTCGATGATCACCCGACCTTTGCCGGCACGACCACCTTCTTGCGCGTAATCCCAGGCTTTCTGCACGTCATCGACACTGCGCAGCAGGCTCTGGCCCTTGCCCGACGAACTCATCACCGGCTTGACCACACACGGGAAGCCCAGGTCTTCGACTGCCTTGCGGTAGTCTTCAACGGTGTCGGCGAAGTGATACGGCGAGGTCGGCAGGTCCAGCTCTTCGGCGGCCAGACGACGGATACCTTCGCGGTTCATGGTCAGCTGAGCAGCACGAGCAGTCGGGATCACGGTGAAGCCTTCGGACTCCAGCTCCACTAGAGTGGCGGTGGCGATAGCTTCGATTTCCGGCACGATGAAGTGCGGCTTCTCCGCTTCGATCACCGCACGCAGCGCGGCGCCGTCGAGCATGTTGATCACATGGCTGCGATGGGCTACTTGCATGGCCGGCGCGTTGGCGTAGCGATCCACGGCAATCACTTCAACGCCCAGGCGTTGCAGCTCGATTACCACTTCCTTGCCCAGCTCACCGCAGCCACACAGCAAAACGCGGGTCGCGGTTGGCGACAATGGAGTTCCAATACGGGTCATCTCAGGTCCTCAAAGGAGCGGATCATCGAGGGTCGCGCGCTGAGCGGGCTTCCCATGGGGAGAAAGCGCGGCATTTTACATGAACCGGGTGGTTTGGCTTCAGCTCAATGGCCCGGCTTGGCCCCAATCATCCACACCAACCCACTCGACTTCGCCCGCTCATGACACAACCCCAACACCTGACGGCGCTCGTCGTTGTCCATGCGGCTCCAGCGGGTGATTTCATCGACGGTGCGTTGGCAGCCGGTGCAGATGTCGTCCTCATCGAGGGCGCAAATGTTCACGCAGGGCGAGGCGACAGGTCTTTCGGTCGTGCTCATTCTTCTTGCTCAGCCAGATCCCGGGCGTAACGCTGGGAGTTGTGCACATAGTGCGCGGCGCTGGCTTCGAGCATCTTTTTCTGCGGCTCGGTCAACTCGCGCACCACCTTGCCCGGCGAGCCCATGACCAGCGAACCATCGGGAATTTCCTTGCCTTCGCCAATCAGTGAGTTGGCGCCGATGATGCAGTTTTTGCCGATTTTCGCCCCATTGAGGATCACCGCATTGATGCCGATCAGGCTGTAATCGCCAACGGTGCAGCCATGCAGCATGGCGTTGTGGCCGATGGTCACGCCGGTGCCGATGGTCAGCGGGTAGCCCATGTCGGTATGCATGACGGTGCCATCCTGCACGTTGCTGTTCTTGCCGATCAGGATCAGCTCGTTGTCACCGCGCAGTACCGCGTTGAACCAGACGTTGGCGCCCTCTTCCAGTTTGACCTTGCCCACCAGCGTGGCGTTGGGTGCGGCCCAGCTCTGCGGATGGGTTTCGACTCGGGCGTCGCCCAGGCGGTATTTCATCGAGTTATCCTCTAGGCTCAGGCAGCCGCGGGTTCACGCCATATCCAGGGTCTGTTGACGTTTGGTGGCGAGCCGCGTCACCAAACGTCAACAGACCCTGACGATGGCTTCAAATATTGATAAAGCTGTTGGGTGGGTGATGCAGGCTGATTTTCGCGTCATAGAGCAGGTTGATCAACTCGACGATCATAATCGCCGTCAGCCCCCAAATCTTGTACTCACCGAAGCGATAGCTGGGCACATACCAACTGCGGCCCTGATAGTCGATGCGATGCGTGTGTTCGCGCGGGTCCTCGCGGAAGAACTCCAGCGGCACGCTGAACACCGCGGCAATCTCGGCATCGTTGGCGCGGTACTCGACGAAATCCGGAATCACCCCGACATAAGGAGTGACCTTGATGCCGTGCAATGAGATCAGCGGACTGAGCGGCCCGATCACTTCCACCAGACCGGGTGGCAAGCCGATTTCTTCTTCGGCTTCGCGCAATGCGGTAAAGATCAGGTCGGGGTCTTCCGGGTCACGCCGCCCACCCGGGAAAGCCACTTCGCCACCATGGGTCGAGAGCCCGCTGGCGCGCAGGGTCAGGACAAGCTCCGGCTCGTCACAGCGGGTGATAGGCACCAGCACTGCTGCTTCGGGGAAACGTCGGTCTGTCTCCAGCGTGCGCGGAGTATGGTTGCTTACGCGATGAAGTAGCTCGTCCAGCATGAGTCATCTCGATCTGTTGGCTACTTTGCATCATGCACCAAAGAAATCCCCCGCCCAACCCCCCGACTCACGGCATGTCGCTTAACGACAACTTGCCGACAACGGGCCTCGCACGCCAAGATAGGCGCAGCATTTACGGAAACCCAGCATGAAATTCTGCAGCAACTGCGGCAACCCGGTCATCCAGCGCATTCCCGAAGGCGAT
>JAPLSD010000307.1 GCA_026398835.1 Pseudomonas sp. | reverse complement strand
CGCTCCCACAGGGTTATCCACAAGCTCTTAGAAATCCTTGCACAACCGCAGCGCGTCGTAGATCGCCGCGTGGGTGTTGCGCTGGGCCACGCAGTCGCCGATGCGGAACAGCAAGTAGCCGTCACCCACCTGGCTCAGCGAAGGCTGAGGCTGAATCGCGAACAGGGCGTCGATGTCCATCTGACCCTTGTTGCGCGAACCTTCCTTCAGCGCGTAGTAGATTTCTTCGTCAGGACGCACGCCGTTTTCCACCACCACCTGGTCGACCACCCGCTCCTCTTTGGCGCCGGTGTACTCGTTTTCCAGCACCGCGATCAGCTTGTCGCCTTCGCGGTAGACCTTCTCGAGCATCATGTCGCCGGTCATGATCACTTCTTTCGGGTACATGCTGCGGTAGTACGTCGGGAACGATGTACCGCCGATGGCCACGCCCGGTTTGATGTCGTCGGTGACGATCTCGACCTGGCTGCCTTTGTCGGCAAGGAAGTCGGCAACCGACATCCCAGTGAACTCACAAATGGTGTCGTAGACCAGCACGTTCTTGCCCGGCGCAACTTTGCCGTCGAGCACGTCCCAACTGCTGACCACCAGACCTTCAGCCGCGCCCCAGTGCTCGTTCTGCTCCAGGAACGGATGACCGCCAACGGCAAGCACCACCACATCCGGACGCAGGTCGAGAATGGTCGCCGCATCCGCCGCCACGCCCAGGCGCAGGTCGACTTTCAAACGGGCCAGCTCCAGTTGGAACCAGCGAGTGATACCGGCGATCTGGTCCCGCTGCGGGGCTTTCGACGCGGTGGTGATTTGCCCACCGATGAATTCTTTCTTCTCGAACAGGGTCACGTCGTGGCCACGTTCGGCCGAGACGCGAGCGGCTTCCATCCCGGCAGGACCGGCACCGACCACCACCACCTTGCGTTTCACACCGGTCGATTTCTCGATGATGTGCGGCACACCCATGTATTCACGGGACGTCGCGGCGTTCTGGATGCACAGCACATCCAGGCCCTGGTACTGACGGTCGATGCAATAGTTGGCACCGACGCATTGTCTGATCTGGTCGACCTGGCCCATCTTGATCTTGGCGATAAAGTGCGGGTCCGCGATGTGGGCACGGGTCATGCCGACCATGTCGACGTAACCGCCTTCCAGAATCCGCGTCGCCTGGTTCGGGTCCTTGATGTTCTGCGCATGCAGCACCGGGGCCTTGACCACTTCTTTGATACCGGCGGCCAAATGCAGGAATGGCTCCGGTGGATAACTCATGTTGGGGATAACGTTGGCCAGGGTGTTGTGAGTGTCACAACCTGAACCGACCACACCGATGAAGTCGAGCATGCCAGTGTCGTCGTAGTACTTGGCGATCTGCTTCATGTCCTCATGGCTCAGGCCATCGGGATGGAACTCGTCGCCGCACAGACGGATGCCGACGCAGAAGTCCGGACCGACTTCCTTGCGCACAGCCTTGAGCACTTCCAGACCGAAACGCATGCGGTTCTCGAAGCTACCGCCCCATTCGTCGGTACGTTTGTTGACTCGCGGGCTCCAGAACTGGTCGATCATGTGCTGGTGCACTGCCGACAACTCAATGCCGTCCAGACCACCGGCCTTGGCCCGCCCAGCAGCAGTGGCGTAGTTGCCGATTACCCGCCAGATTTCTTCCGGTTCAATGGTTTTGCAGGTTGCACGGTGCACCGGTTCACGGATACCCGACGGCGACAGCAGGGTTGGCCAATGCTCGCCATCCCAGCGCGAACGACGGCCCATGTGGGTAATCTGAATCATGATCTTGGCGCCATGCTTGTGCATGGCGTCGGCCAGATTCTGGAAGTGCGGAATGATCCGGTCGTCGGCCAGGTTGACCGATTTCCACCAGCCTTGCGGGCTGTCGATGGCCACGCTGGAAGAACCGCCGCAAATCGCCAGGCCGATCCCGCCCTTGGCTTTCTCTTCGTAGTACTTGATGTACCGATCAGTGGTCATGCCGCCGTCGGTGGCGTAGACCTCGGCATGCGCGGTGCTGAGCACGCGGTTGCGGATGGTCAGTTTGCCGATTTGAATCGGTTGAAACATTGCTTCGAAAGCCATGGCGGGTTCCTCGACTTACAACGGCTTGACGGT
>JAPLSD010000608.1 GCA_026398835.1 Pseudomonas sp. | reverse complement strand
TTGCTTGCCGAAGAATTCACGCCGGTACAACGCGGCCGACGCCAGGGTACCGAGAACCAGAGCGATCAGCGTGGCCACAGCGGCGATCTGCAGCGACAGCTTGATCGCATCCAGTACGTCCGGCCGGGAGAAGGCCACGCTTAACCATTTCAGGGTGAAACCTTGGGGCGGAAAGCTGAAGGCCGCGTCTTCGGTATTGAAGGCGTATATGAAGATGATCAGGATCGGGAAGTGCAGGAACACCAACCCGCCCCAGGCGGCGATACGCAGGCTCAGAGACGCTTTTTCTCCATGGGTTGATGACTCATGTTTTTCTGAATCAGAGCGCATCGAAGGCCCCCAGACGTTTGACGATGGAGAGGTAAATGGCGATCAGCACGATCGGCACCAGGGTGAAGGCTGCGGCCATCGGCATGTTGCCGATTGCACCCTGCTGGGCGTAAACCATGCTGCCGACGAAGTAGCCCGGCGGCCCGACCAGTTGCGGCACGATGAAGTCACCCAGAGTCAGCGAGAAGGTGAAGATCGACCCGGCAGCAATGCCCGGGATCGACAGCGGCAGAGTCACTTGCATGAAAGTCTGGTGTGGCTTGGCCCCGAGGTCGGCGGAGGCTTGCAGCAGCGATGGCGGCAGACGTTCCAGCGAGGCCTGGATCGGCAGAATCATGAACGGCAGCCAGATGTAGACGAACACCATGAAGCGCCCTAGATGGGAGGTGGACAAGGTGCTGCCGCCGACACCGGGAATCCCCAATATGAATTGCAGCACCGGCTCCAGCCCAAGGTGCTGAACGAACCCACATCGGCATCATCACCGCGATGTAGAAAAACGCCTTGGTCTTGCCGGTGGTGTAGCGCGCCATGTAGTAGGCGATCGGGAAGGCGACAATAGCGCTGGCGATCGACACGACGATGGCCATGCTCAGGGTGCGGACAATGATGTCGAAGTTCGACGGCTGGAACAGCGCCGCGAAGTTAGCCAGGGTCAGCTCGGGAGTGACCGCCATGGTGAAGTCATCGAAGGTGTAGAAGCCTTGCCATAACAGGATCAATAACGAGCCGAGGTAGATCGCGCCGAACCAGAGCAGCGGCGGCACCAGCAGCATCGCCAGGTACAGATTGGGCCGGCGATACAGCAGGTCGGAAAACCGCCGCAACGG
>JAPLSD010000245.1 GCA_026398835.1 Pseudomonas sp. | reverse complement strand
TTGATACGGCCGCGGTTGTCCACGTCCAGTACCAATACTTCCACTTCCTGACCTTCTTTCAGAATGTCGGTCACTTTCTCAACGCGAGCGTCGCTCAGCATGGAGATGTGAACCAGACCGTCCTTGCCCGGCAGGATGTTGACGAAGGCACCGAAGTCAACGATGCGCTCGACCTTACCGACGTAGATCTTGCCGATTTCGGCTTCAGCGGTGATACCCAGAACGCGCTGACGAGCAGCTTCTGCAGCTTCCTTGGTTTCGCCGAAGATCTTGATCGAGCCGTCGTCTTCGATGTCGATCGAAGCTTTTGTCTCTTCACAGATCGCACGAATGGTCGCGCCGCCTTTACCGATGACATCACGGATTTTGTCGGTGTCGATTTTCATCGCGATCATGGTCGGAGCGTTTTCCGACAGTTCGGTACGCGATTGAGCAATGATCTGGTTCATCTGGCCGAGGATGTTCAGGCGCGCTTCCAGGGCTTGGCCCAGAGCGATTTCCATGATCTCTTCGGTGATGCCTTTGATCTTGATGTCCATCTGCAGCGCGGTCACACCTTTGGCGGTACCGGCTACCTTGAAGTCCATGTCGCCCAGGTGATCTTCGTCACCCAGGATGTCGGTCAGGACGGCGAACTTCTCGCCCTCTTTAACCAGACCCATGGCGATACCGGCAACCGGTGCCTTCATCGGCACACCAGCGTCCATCAGAGCCAGGGAAGCACCGCAGACCGAAGCCATGGAGCTGGAACCGTTGGACTCGGTGATTTCCGATACGACACGGATGGTGTACGGGAACACGTCAGCAGCAGGCAGCATGGCCTGAACCGAGCGACGAGCCAGACGGCCGTGACCGATTTCACGACGACCAGCACCGCCCATGCGACCACACTCGCCCACCGAGAACGGAGGGAAGTTGTAGTGCAGCATGAACGGGTCTTTTTTCTCGCCTTCCAGGGTGTCCAGCAGCTGTGCGTCACGGGCAGTACCCAGAGTGGCAACAACCAGGGCCTGAGTTTCGCCACGGGTGAACAGTGCCGAACCGTGAGTCTTTGGCAGAACGCCGACTTCGATGTTCAGCGGACGTACAGTGCGGGTGTCACGGCCATCGATACGCGGCTTGCCGTTAACGATGTTTTCGCGAACGGTGCGGTATTCGATTTCGCCGAAAGCAGCTTTGACATCGCTCGAAGAAGGTTGACCTTCCTCGCCCGACAGCTTGGCAACGATCTGGTCACGCAACTCGCCCAGACGTGCATAACGCTCGTGCTTGACGGTGATGGTGTAAGCCTGGGAGATCGCGTCGCCGAATTCTGCGCGGATGGCGCCCAGCAGAGCGGTGGCTTCTGGCTTTGGCTGCCAGTCCCAGGTTGGTTTGGCAGCTTCGGCAGCCAGTTCTTTGACAGCCTGGATAACAACCTGGAATTCGTCGTGGGCGAACAGTACGGCGCCCAGCATCTGGTCTTCGGTCAGCTCTTTGGCTTCCGATTCAACCATCA
>JAPLSD010000791.1 GCA_026398835.1 Pseudomonas sp. | reverse complement strand
GCGCCGGCGATGAAGCGTTTTTTGGTTTTGCTCACAGGCCCGTCACTCATGCTGCTGCGTCCTCATTCAGGCCGCTGTGGCGCAAGAGTGCGTCAATCGACGGCGCACGTCCGCGGAAATCGACGAACAGCACCATCGGCTCCTGAGAACCACCACGGGCCAGAATCGCATCGCGGAACGCGCGACCGGTGTCGGCGTTGAACACGCCTTCTTCCTCGAACCTTGAGAACGCATCAGCCGACAGCACCTCAGCCCATTTATAGCTGTAGTAACCCGCCGCGTAACCGCCCGCGAAAATGTGCGCAAAGCTGTTGGGGAAGCGGTTGTAAGCCGGTGGACGCATGACCGAAACCTCGTCACGCACACCTTCGAGCACTTGCAGCACACTGCGGCCATCGCCGTGGGTGGCGTGCAGTTCGAAGTCGAACAGTGAGAATTCCAATTGGCGGACCATCATCAGGCCGGACTGGAAGTTCTTCGCCGCGAGCATTTTTTCCAGCAAGTCCTGAGGCAGCGGCTCGCCGGTTTCGTAGTGACCGGAAATCAGCGCCAGACCTTCCGGCTCCCAGCACCAGTTCTCCATGAACTGGCTCGGCAACTCCACCGCATCCCACGCCACGCCATTGATCCCGGACGCGCCGGCGTGCTCGATGCGGGTCAACAGGTGATGCAGGCCGTGGCCAAATTCGTGGAACAGGGTGGTGACTTCATCGTGGGTCAGCAGCGCAGGCTTGCCGCCGACAGCCGGAGTGAAGTTGCACACCAGGTTCGCCACAGGGCTTTGCAGCACGCCTTGCGCAGTACGGCGACGGTCGCGAGCGCCGTCCATCCAGGCACCGCCACGCTTGTTGGCGCGGGCATAAAGATCGAAGAAGAAACGCCCGATGTGCTGGCCGTTTTCCTTGATTTCGAACAGGCGAACATCCGGGTGCCAGGTGTCGAAGCCTGTCTGCTCGGCGATTTCGATGCCGTACAGACGCTGGACGATAGCGAACAGACCGCCCAGCACCTTGTCGATCGGGAAGTAAGCACGCAGTGTTTCCTGAGCCACGCTGTAACGCTGTTCACGGAGTTTTTCACCGTAGAAACCACTGTCCCAGCTTTGCAGGTCCGGGCAACCTTGTTCGGCGGCGTAGGCCTTGAGCTGCTCCAGGTCCAGCGCGGCGAACGGCTTGCTGCGTTTGGCCAGGTCGCGCAGGAAGCTCAGCACCTGATCGCTGGACTCGGCCATTTTGGTTGCCAGACTCAGCTCGGAGAAACTGGCGAAACCCAATAGTTTCGCAAGCTCCTGACGCAGGTCGAGGATCTCTTCCATCACCGGGCCGTTATCATTCTGGCCGGCATTCGGGCCTTGGTCCGACGCACGGGTGCAGTAGGCGGCGTAGACTTCTTCGCGCAGCGCACGGTCGTGGGCGTAGGTCATCACCGCAAAATAGCTTGGGAATTCCAGGCTGATCAGCCAGCCTTCCAGACCTTTGGCCTCGGCAGCGGCGGCCATTTGCGCCTTGGCCGAGTCGGTCAGACCGGTCAGGGCCGCTTCGTCGGTGACATGCTTGGTCCAGGCTTGGGTGGCATCGAGCAATTGATTGGAAAAGCGACTGCCCAGCTCGGACAGCTTGCTCTGCACTTCGGCGTAACGCTTCTGTTGCGCCTCTGGCAGATCGATACCCGACAGGCGGAAATCGCGCAGGGAGTGTTCGAGGATGGTTTTCTGTCCCACGTCGAAACCGGCGGATTCCGGGCTGCTGTCCAACGCTTCGAAGGCTTGGAACAGCTCGCGGTTCTGGCCCAGTTCGGTGGAATAAGCACTCAACGCAGGCAGGCAAGCCTCATAAGCTTCACGCAGTTCAGCACTGTTGCACACGGCGTTAAGGTGGCTGACCGGGCTCCAGGCAGCGCCCAGGCGATCGTTGAGTTCATCCATGGCCAGTACCAGACCGGCCCAGGTAGGCTGCTTGCCTTGGTTTTCAAGGATGCCAACGATGGCGGCGCGGTTGTCAGCGAGGATCTGCTCGATGGCCGGTTGCACATGCTCGGCACGGATCGCCGAAAACGGCGGCAGGTCGTAGGGCTGCAGAAGAGGGTTGTTCACGCTCACGGTTTGGCACCTTGGCTGGAAGAAACATTGGGCCATCTTAATTACAATCGACGCTCACCGCAGCTATCAACCTCATTAATAAATGTCACAGAGGGAACCCAACTTGGCCATTCGCACCTATCAGAACCACACGCCGACACTGGGCGAACGGGCCTTTGTCGACCGCTCGGCGGTGGTCATCGGCGACGTTGAAATCGGTGCTGACAGCTCCGTCTGGCCGCTGACGGTGATCCGCGGCGACATGCACCGCATTCGCATCGGCGAACGTACTAGCGTGCAGGACGCCTGCGTATTGCACATCACCCACGCCGGCCCGTTCAACCCGGACGGCTTCCCGCTGCTGATTGGCGATGACGTGACCATCGCCCACAAAGTGATGCTGCACGGCTGCACTGTCGGTAGCCGGATCCTGATCGGCATGGGCAGCATCGTCATGGACGGTGCGGTGGTGGAAGACGATGTGATCATCGGCGCCGGCAGCCTGGTACCACCGGGCAAGTGTCTGGAAAGCGGCTTTCTTTATGTGGGCAGCCCGGTCAAACAAGTGCGGCCACTGACTGACAAGGAACGCGCCTTTTTCACCTACAGCGCAGCGAATTACGTGAAGCTCAAGGATCTGCATCTGGCCGAAGGCTACGACCAGCCTGCGGCCACTACTCAGGAATAACCATGCATTACCAAACCGTTTTGTTCGACCTCGATGGCACCCTGACCGACCCTCGCGAAGGCATCACACGTTCGATCCAGTTCGCGCTGAGCAAACTGGGTATTGCTGAGCCGGACCTGACCAAGCTTGAACACTTTATCGGCCCGCCGTTGCTGCAAGCTTTCATGCAGTTCTACGATTTCGACGAGGCCCGCGCCTGGGAGGCGGTGAATTTTTACCGCGAACGTTTCAAAGTTACCGGGCTGTATGAGAACCGCGTGTTCGAGGGTGTCACGCCGCTGCTGGAAACCCTGAGCGGGCAAGGGCGGCAGTTGTATATCGCCACCTCGAAGCCCTGGGTCTTCGCCCGGGAAATCGCCCGGCACTTCGACTTCGCCAGGCACTTCAAAGTGATCTACGGCAGCGAACTGGACGGCAATCGCACCAACAAAATCGAATTGATCGCCCATCTGATGGCCGAAGAAGGCCTTGATCCGACTAACACCCTGATGATCGGCGACCGCAAACACGACCTGATCGGCGCCCGCAGTAATGGGCTGGATGCGGCGGCAGTGGGTTATGGTTTTGGTAGCCATGAAGAATTGAGCGCTGAGCAGCCGGCGTATCACTTTGAAACCCTGGCTGAGTTGCATCAGGCGTTTTTGCAGCGCTGATCAAACCCAATCGCGGGCAAGCCTCGCTCCTACGGTAGGGCGGTCGAATCACCAATCGGTGGTCGATAGCGACCCTTGTAGGAGCGAGGCTTGCCCGCGATGGCGTCCTCACAGACACATCCTGACCAACAGTTGCAAATCGCACCCTCTTTTATCGTCCTAGCCTTGGAAGCTGAGGCCACGATCAAGGAGGATCATCAATGTCTACCTCTCCCCATGCACACCGACTTCGTATCGGACGCTATTCAGAGTCCGGCCAAATCTACTTACTGACAGCCGTCGTCCGGAACCGGGAGCCGGTTTTTGACAACCTCAAAAATGGTCGCTTAGTGGTCGATGCATTCAAAAAGGCTCAGCAAGAGCAGTTTGCCAACTCGTTAGCCTGGGTTGTAATGCCTGATCATTTCCACTGGCTGATCGAACTGCAAAACACCAACCTTTCGACATTGATGGCACGCACCAAATCCCGCACTACGGTGGCTCTGAATCGTTCGCTGCAGCGCGAAGGCTCCCTGTGGCAACACGGCTACCATGACCGGGCAATTCGCAAGGAAGAAGACCTGCAATCGGTTGCCCGATACATCGTTGCAAACCCTCTGCGGGCAGGGCTGGTAAAACGGGTAGCGGACTATCCACTTTGGGATGCAGTCTGGCTTTGATTTGAGGTCAATCCTTCCGGCCCCATCGCGGGCAAGCCTCGCTCCTACTGGGTCAGGTCACACATGTGTGATCAACAGTTGTCTTGTAGGAGCGAGGCTTGCCCGCGATGGCTTTTGTACAGTCAGTGGAGTATTGGAACCTGCCAACGCTTTCAACGCTGCCTTACGCTGTTCAACCGGCAACGTCCCCAATTTCTCCACCTCGCCATAAAACACCACCCAATCCCCACCCGTTTTCTTGAACAACGCCGCAAACGCCGGCACCCACTGGTCGTAGAGTCCAAACGGCAGCAGCCGGGCGTTGTTCATCGGTGCATTGATCCAGGCGTCGTAGTGATTTGCGCCGGCCCATTGATTGTCACGCAACTGGCGATAGTCGCGGCGCAACTGCTCGAACTCCGCAGCTTTGCGCTGTCGCATTTGCTCGGTCGACAGCGGTGATGCATACAAACGTTCAAGCCGTGTGCGGGTGTCCAGAATCAGTTGGATAAACTGATCCCGCTGCTGCACATCAGCGCCACTGTCTGGAGGCAATCCGCGGGCCGCGCGCCACTGGCGAGTGCCTTCCTGCTCGACGAAGGTGGCGAATGACTCGTTGAACTCCGTGTCGTCTTTCACATAAAAGCGCTGGTGCGCCAGCTCATGGAAGATCAGCGTCGCCAATCGCTCATCACCCCAGCCCATCATCGAATTCATGATCGGATCGTTGAACCAGCCCAGGGTCGAATAGGCCTCGACACCGCCAATCGACACGTCCATGCCTTGCTGGCGTTGCAACGCCGCTTCCCCCCGGGCCGCGCCCTGACTATAAAAGCCGCGATAGGCGACGCAGCCGGCAATCGGGAAACAGTGATTTTTCGGCGTCAGGGAAAACTCCGCCGTGGCGAACACGTTCCACACTACAAACGGCCGCCCGAGATCGGCGTACAGGCGATAACTTTTGTTGTCCGGCAGGTGCAAATGCTGGCTGGCGAACTCGCGGGCCTTCTGCGACTGGACCAAATGCTCACGCAATGTCGGGTCGCGAGCGGGGTCGGCAATCACCTCGGCCACGGGCTCGCGGGACCGCAGCAACTTCCATTGGCCATCGGCCAACTGGCTGTAATAACTGAGACTGGAACAACCGTTCAGCAGCAAAAGCACAAGTGCCGGAAACAAAGTGCGAAAAATACGGTCGAGTACCCCATGGCTCATACACTGCCTATCCAATCGAATCATCCCGTGAGCGTCTGATTGCAAGACTATCTCGCCTGCCCGGAGCTTCGCTATGCGCACGTTAATGCTAACGGGTGGCCTGCTGATGTTAGCCGGCTGCGCTGGACTGCCCGACCCTGATCCAGCGCAAGCCTGGGTCGACCTCGAAGCTCATCAAAACACGGCGCTGCAAGCGCTGAAGGTCGATGAGAAACCCACGATCGACAAGCGCTATTTCGAAGTTCAACCCGGTAGCCATAAGCTGACCGTGCGTTATCAATTCGCAGTGGAGCCGAGCAATATCGGCCCGGACACCGAACCGCTCTGGCGCGATTGCCAGTTGAGTGTGATATTCAAGGACTTCAACGCGGGTCAACGCTATCAACTGCGAGCCGGGAACATCGGCTTCCGGCCGTGGGCCAAGCTCTATGACCAGCAGCGAAAGATGGTTGGCCAAGGACAACCGGCAGGCTGTCAGCGCACCTGATCGGCGCTATGCTAATAATAGTGTGACCGCTAGGAGTTCCATCATGCGCACGCCACTGCTGTTACTCGCCCTCGGTTCTCTCGCTGCCTGCACCAGCCCTCTGCCGGCCGTCGACCCGCAACAAGCCTGGGTCGAGCTCTCCACCCCGACCCCGGGCGGCAAACTGATCATGGCCGAGCGTCTGGACAAGCAGAGGCTAAGTGACGGGCGTTTTTTCCAGGTCACTCCGGGTAGCCATGAACTGGAAGTGCGCTTCGACTTCGAGATTTATGGGGGTGGAATGAGCATGATGAACGACCTTCAGGAACGCCTCTGTTACCTGACGGTGCGCTATGACCACTTCGAGGCAGGTCAGCGTTATCAACTGGAAGCTCGCTCGCTGG
>JAPLSD010000587.1 GCA_026398835.1 Pseudomonas sp. | reverse complement strand
TGGCTGATTTCGGTTTTGGCGTCGAAGGCAATACGTTTGAAGCGGCGGCGATCTGCAGGGTGGTCGCTCATGGCGCAGTCCTCTTGATGTTCGCTGACTATAGACCCGCATCTGTGAGAACCGCCACCGGTGCTGCGTACCTTCGACCAATGTCGGGGTATGGCCTTTGGTGCAATCAGGGCTAAACTCGGAGAGGGTTTCTCTGATGTCCACTTGGCTGGAATAAATAAGATGAAAAATAATAATAGCCTGCTACGCCACTTATCCTGGCTACTGCTGGCAATCGTAGGAGCGTGCGCCCTGGGCGTAGTGGCCTTGCGCCGCGGCGAGGCGATCAACGCCTTGTGGATTGTGGTCGCTGCAGTGGCCATTTATCTGGTTGCTTATCGCTACTACAGTCTGTTCATCGCTAACCATGTGATGCAACTCGATCCGCTGCGGGCCACCCCGGCAGTGCTCAACAACGACGGTCTGGACTACGTGCCGACCAACAAACACGTGCTGTTCGGTCACCACTTCGCGGCCATCGCTGGCGCGGGGCCGTTGGTCGGTCCGGTGCTGGCCGCGCAGATGGGCTACCTGCCCGGCACGCTCTGGCTGATTGCTGGCGTAGTGTTTGCCGGTGCCGTGCAGGACTTCATGGTCCTGTTCATGTCGACCCGCCGCAATGGCCGATCCCTGGGCGACATGGTCCGTGAAGAAATGGGCCGTATCCCTGGCACCATCGCGCTGTTTGGCTGCTTCCTGATCATGATCATCATCCTCGCGGTGCTGGCGCTGATCGTGGTCAAGGCCCTGGCCGAGAGCCCGTGGGGCATTTTCACGGTCATGGCGACCATCCCGATCGCGATGTTCATGGGCATTTACATGCGCTACATCCGCCCGGGCCGCATCGGTGAAATCTCCGTGGTCGGGGTACTCCTGCTGCTGGGCTCGATCTGGCTGGGCGGGCAGATTGCTGCCGATCCGGTCTGGGCCAAAGCCTTCAGCTTCACCGGGATCCAGATCACCTGGATGCTGATCGGTTACGGCTTCGTTGCCGCAGTGCTGCCGGTCTGGCTGATTCTGGCGCCGCGCGACTACCTCTCGACCTTCCTCAAGATCGGCACCATCATCGCCTTGGCGATCGGCATCCTGATCACCATGCCCGAGCTGAAAATGCCGGCGTTGACTCAGTTCACCGACGGTACCGGGCCGGTGTGGAAGGGCGGGTTGTTCCCGTTCCTGTTCATCACCATCGCCTGCGGTGCAGTGTCCGGTTTCCACGCGCTGATTGCTTCCGGGACTACCCCCAAGCTGTTGGCCAGCGAAGGCCATGCCCGTTACATCGGTTACGGCGGCATGCTGATGGAGTCCTTCGTGGCCATCATGGCGATGGTGGCGGCTTCGGTGATCGAACCGGGTGTCTACTTTGCGATGAACAGCCCGGCGGCCATCGTCGGCGGCGACGTTGCTTCGGTTGCTCAGATGGTCAGCAGCTGGGGCTTCGCGATTACTCCGGAAGCCCTGCAAGCTGTGGCCAAAGACATCGGTGAAACTACCGTTCTGGCCCGTGCAGGAGGTGCTCCGACCCTGGCGGTTGGCATCGCGCAGATCCTGCACAACATTCTGCCGGGTGAGAACACCATGGCATTCTGGTACCACTTCGCGATCCTGTTCGAGGCGCTGTTCATCCTGACCGCCGTCGACGCCGGCACCCGTGCCGGGCGCTTCATGTTGCAGGACTTGCTCGGTTCCTTCGTTCCGGCGCTCCGGCGTACGGAATCCTGGACCGCCAACCTGATCGCGACGGCAGGTTGCGTGGCGATGTGGGGTTACCTGCTGTACCAAGGCGTGATTGACCCGTTGGGCGGCATCAACACCTTGTGGCCGCTGTTCGGTATCTCCAACCAGATGCTGGCCGGTATTGCGCTGATGCTCGGCACCGTTGTACTGATCAAAATGAAACGCCAGCGCTACGTCTGGGTCACCATGCTGCCCGCCGTGTGGCTGCTGATCTGCACCACCACCGCCGGCTTCATCAAACTGTTCGACGCCAACCCGGC
>JAPLSD010000771.1 GCA_026398835.1 Pseudomonas sp. | reverse complement strand
GCCTGGTAATCCCGGGCCATGGTTTTGGCTTTCATGCGCAGGTGCGCATCGTCCAGACGATTCTCGCCTTTGGCGCCGATCAGGGCTCGGACAAACTTCAGTGGGTTGCTGACGGCCAGCCAGTTCATGGCTTCTTCAAGGTTGGTGGCCTGGTACAACTCATCCTTTTCGCCGCTGACCATCAGCCAGGTACCAATATGCTCTGGCAGCACAACGATGGTTTTTTCATTCAGCAAGCCTTGCTCCCGGGCTTGCTGCAAATAAGCTGCGAGCTTGCGATGCAACTGGCGGGGGCTTTGATAATCGGTGGGGAACAGTTCGGGCTGGATGCCCAGAAGATTGCCACGATCGGCGCGAATGCCTTGATTCACGGCGAGCGTGATTCGCAGGTCCGATAAGTAATGGCCGACGGGGCGGTCGACGGTCCACATCGCATAGCCGGCGATGGTGGCAATCAGGACCATGGAAAAGGTCAGGCAGAGAAGTTTGCGCATGGGGAAACAGTAAGCGGCCGCGAGCAGGGTTCGCTGACTAGGGTAGGGCCCATGCACAGGATTGCCAAGCGCCGCTGCGCATTTGGATCAATAAGTTGTCAGTTACGGTCATTGAGCGGCGAGGGGAGTGCTCTTAGTCTGTCGAACATAACGGATGGGAGCCAAAGAGCTCCTGCACTTTTTCGTGATTGCTCGTTGTGGAGTTACCGATGGCCGCCGCTCACTACCCGCACCTGTTAGCCCCGCTGGATCTGGGTTTTACCACGCTGCGCAACCGTACCCTGATGGGTTCTATGCACACCGGCCTTGAAGAAAAGCCCGGTGGTTTTGAGCGCATGGCGGCTTACTTCGCCGAGCGCGCCCGTGGCGGGGTTGGCCTGATGGTTACCGGCGGCATTGGTCCGAACGACGAAGGTGGGGTGTACTCGGGCGCGGCCAAGCTGACCACTGAAGAAGAGGCGTTGAACCACCAGATCGTGACCCGTGCGGTACACGAAGCGGGCGGCAAGATCTGCATGCAGATCCTCCACGCCGGGCGTTATGCCTACAGCCCGAAACAGGTAGCGCCAAGCGCTATACAGGCGCCGATCAACCCGTTCAAGCCTAAAGAACTGGACGAGGAAGGCATCGAGAAGCAAATCAGCGACTTCGTCACCTGTTCGACCCTCGCACAAAAAGCCGAGTACGACGGCGTCGAAATCATGGGCTCCGAAGGCTACTTCATTAACCAGTTCCTGGCGGCGCATACCAACCATCGCACCGACCGCTGGGGTGGCAGCTACGAGAACCGCATGCGTCTGCCGGTGGAAATCGTCCGCCGCGTGCGCGAGGCCGTAGGGCCAAACTTCATCATTATTTATCGCCTGTCGATGCTCGATCTGGTGGAGGGCGGCAGCACCTGGGAAGAAATCGTCCAGTTGGCCAAGGCTATCGAGCAGGCCGGCGCGACCATTATCAACACCGGGATCGGCTGGCACGAAGCGCGGATTCCGACCATCGCCACCAAAGTCCCGCGCGCTGCATTCAGCAAGGTCACCGCCAAGTTGCGTGGTTCGGTGAAGATCCCGCTGATCACCACCAACCGCATCAACACCCCGGAAGTCGCCGAGCAGATCCTCGCTGAAGGCGACGCTGACATGGTTTCGATGGCGCGGCCGTTCCTCGCCGACCCGGACTTCGTCAACAAGGCCGCTGCCGGACGTGGCGATGAGATCAACACTTGCATCGGTTGCAACCAGGCCTGCCTGGATCACACCTTCGGCGGCAAGTTGACCAGTTGCCTGGTGAACCCACGGGCCTGCCATGAAACCGAACTTAATTACCTGCCGGTGCAGCAGATCAAGAAAATTGCGGTGGTCGGTGCCGGGCCTGCGGGTTTGTCGGCAGCCACCGTCGCGGCCGAGCGTGGTCATCAAGTGACGTTGTTCGATTCTGCCAGCGAGATCGGTGGCCAGTTCAACGTCGCCAAGCGCGTGCCGGGCAAGGAAGAGTTTTTCGAAACCCTGCGCTACTTCAAACGCAAACTGCAAACCACCCATGTCGAGCTGTGCCTGAACACCCGGGTCGACGTTGCGCAGCTGGTAGCCGGAGGCTTCGACGAAATCATTCTGGCCACGGGTATCGCACCGCGCGTACCAGCGATTCCTGGCGTCGAAAATGCCAAGGTCCTGAGCTACCTGGATGTGATCCTTGAGCGCAAACCGGTTGGCCAAAGCGTGGCGGTGATCGGTGCGGGCGGTATCGGGTTCGACGTGTCGGAGTTTCTCGTTCATCAAGGCATGTCCACCAGCCAGGACCGCGAGGCGTTCTGGAAGGAGTGGGGCATCGATACTCACCTCGAGGCGCGCGGCGGTGTCGCTGGCATCAAGGCTGAGCCCCATGCACCGGCGCGTCAGGTGTTCCTGATGCAGCGCAAGAAGTCCAAGGTCGGCGATGGCCTGGGCAAGACCACTGGCTGGATTCATCGCACGGGCCTTAAGAACAAGCAGGTGCAGATGCTCAACAGCGTCGAATACCTGAAGATCGACGATGCCGGTTTGCATATCCGCATGGGTGAGGCCGGCGAGCCGCAGATATTGGCGGTGGACAACATCGTGATCTGTGCCGGGCAAGACCCGCTGCGCGAATTGCAGGAAGGCCTGGTCGCTGCCGGGCAGAACGTGCATTTGATTGGTGGCGCGGATGTGGCGGCGGAGCTGGATGCCAAGCGGGCAATCAATCAGGGCTCGCGGTTGGCTGCGCAGTTGTAATCAACGCAACATTGCGACGAACACAAAACCCTGTGGCGAGTGGGCAAGCCCCTCGCCACAAGCGCTACCGCTCTGCTGCTAAAATGCCGGCTCTTTCCGTCTGGAGTTCGGCGCCAATGCTTTCTCTTCCCTCCGACTGGCAGCCCCATGCCCCCCTTGAACACCTTCATCTGGACTGGCTCACTCAAGCCAATATCCAGGTCGCCGTGCTGCGCCTGGACCTCATCGACCCACTGATTTCCGGCAACAAGTGGTTCAAACTGATCGAACACCTGGCAGCGGCCGATCAAGTCGGGGCCAAGGGCATCATCAGCCTGGGCGGTGCTCACTCCAATCATTTGCACGCGCTGGCAGCGGCGGGCAAACGTTTCGGTTTTCCTACCGTCGGTCTGTTGCGCGGTCACCCACAAGAAACCCCGACCGTACTGGATTTGCAGGCCTTCGGCATGCAGTTGCATTGGCTGGGTTATGGCGGCTATCGAGCGCGGCATGAGCCGGGTTTCTGGCTGCCGTGGCAGGCGAAATACCCGCAGTTGCAACCGGTGTCCGAAGGCGGTGGCGGTTTACGCGGCGCGCGCGGCTGCGCTGGATTGCTGAAGATGGCGCGTGACCAACTGAGTGCAGTGGGCTGGAATGACTATAACGGGTGGTGGCTGGCCGCCGGGACCGGTACCACGCTGGCCGGCCTGGTGCTGGCAGAGGCGGGCGCGCATCCGGTCTATGGCGCATTGGCGGTACCCGATGATAACGGGGTCGCTCAGCAGGTCGAGGCGATTTTCCAGGAAGCGGGATTGCGCGATCCCGCGTATGAGCTGTTCGACGCCAGCCGTGGCGGTTTCGCCAAGGTCGATCCGGCGTTGCTGGCGTTCATGGAAATGACCGAAAAGCACAGCGGCATTGCGCTTGAACCGCTGTATACTGGCAAAGCGCTATTGGCGCTCAAACAACAGGTCGATGCGGGGCGTTTCGCCCCAGACACGCGATTGATTTTTGTGCACACCGGCGGATTGCAGGGTCGACGGGGATTCGCGGTAATGGGTAAGGATTAACCGCGTTTGGGCATTATCCGCATCAGCGTGTTATCGCGCACCACGTAGTGGTGATACAGACCGGCCACTGCGTGCAGGCCGATCAGCCAATATCCGATGGTACCGCCCAGTTGGTGCCAGCCTTGGAACTGCTTGGCCAATTGTCTGTTTTCGTCAATCAGCAATGGTAAATCCACCCCGTAAAACATGACCTGTTGGCCCTTGGCACTGGTAATCAGCCAGCCGAGAATGGGCATGGCGATCATGAATACGTACAGCGCCCAATGCATCAGTGTGGACGCCAACATTTGCCAATCGGGTGGCGTCGGCAGGATTTTCGGCGCGACACCGAGGCTTCGCGCGAACAGGCGCAGCCAGACCAGTACAAACACCGTCAGGCCGAGCATGAAGTGCGCTTCGGTGATCAAGGTCCGGCCACCACTACCCTTGGGGAATATGCCGCGAAATTCGATACAGGCGTACACCACCGCCAACAACACCAGCATCAGCCAATGCAACGCAATCGACACCGTGCTGTAACGCGCGTCGGTATTTTTCCAGGGCATTCGGTTTTCCTCACTGATCAGG
>JAPLSD010000873.1 GCA_026398835.1 Pseudomonas sp. | reverse complement strand
GGCGCGGGTCTTGAATGCGCCGTTTTCATCACGGTGAGTCACGATGTTCTGCGCCAGTGTCGCGTTGAGGCCGGAGATCCGCGCCAGCAGCGCCACCGAGGCGGTGTTCACGTCGACGCCGACGGCGTTCACGCAGTCTTCGACCACCGCATCCAGGCCACGAGCCAGTTTCAGCTGGGACACGTCATGTTGGTACTGGCCGACACCAATGGATTTCGGATCGATTTTCACCAGCTCAGCCAGCGGGTCCTGCAAGCGACGGGCAATCGACACCGCGCCACGGATTGACACGTCGAGGTCCGGGAATTCCTTGGAAGCCAGTTCTGATGCCGAGTACACCGAAGCGCCAGCCTCGGAGACCATGACCTTGGTCATTTTCATGGCTGGGTATTTTTTGATCAGTTCAGCGGCCAGTTTGTCGGTTTCCCGGCTGGCAGTGCCGTTACCGATGGCGATCAGGTCCACCGAGTGCTTGGCGCACAAGGCGGCCAGCACCGCGATGGTCTGGTCCCACTGGTTTTTTGGCACGTGGGGGTAAACGGTGGCGTAGTCCAGCAGCTTGCCGGTGGCATCGACCACCGCGACTTTGCAACCGGTACGCAGGCCCGGGTCGAGGCCCAGGGTCGCACGCGGGCCGGCCGGTGCGGCCAGCAGCAAGTCGTGCAGGTTGTGAGCGAACACGTTGATCGCCTCGGTCTCCGCGCCGTCGCGCAGTTCGCCCAGCAAGTCGGTTTCCAGGTGGGTGTAGAGCTTGACCTTCCACGTCCAGCGCACCACTTCGCTCAGCCACTTATCGGCTGGGCGATTCTGGTTTTGCACACCGAAACGCTCACCAATCATGATTTCGCACGGGTGCATGGCGCCCGGCAGCTCTTCGCCGACTTTCAGTGAGGAGCTGAGAATGCCTTCATTGCGACCACGGAAAATCGCCAGCGCACGGTGCGACGGCATGCTTTTCAGGGGTTCGTCGTGTTCGAAATAGTCGCGGAACTTGGCGCCTTCCTCTTCCTTGCCGGCGATCACGCGGGCACTGAGGGTGGCTTCCTGCTTGAGGTAGCTGCGCAGTTTTTCCAGCAGGTTGGCGTCTTCGGCAAAACGCTCCATGAGGATGTACTTGGCGCCTTCGAGGGCCGCTTTGACATCGGCAACGCCTTTTCCGGCGTCGATGAAGCGTGCGGCTTCGGTATCCGGGGTCAGCGTCGGGTCGTTGAACAGACCGTCGGCCAACTCGCCGAGGCCGGCTTCCAGGGCAATCTGGCCCTTGGTGCGGCGCTTTTGTTTGTACGGCAGGTACAAATCTTCGAGGCGGGTCTTGGTATCGGCGAGTTTGATGTCGCGGGCCAATTCCGGAGTCAACTTGCCTTGCTCTTCGATGCTGGCGAGGATGCTGATGCGCCGTTCGTCGAGTTCTCGCAGGTAGCGCAGGCGCTCTTCCAGGTGACGCAACTGGATGTCATCGAGGCTGCCGGTCACTTCTTTCCGGTAACGGGCGATGAAGGGCACCGTGGAGCCTTCATCCAGTAGAGCGACGGCCGCTTCGACCTGTTGCGGGCGTACACCGAGTTCCTCGGCGATGCGGCTGTTGATGCTGTCCATAAAACCACCTGACAAATTGTGAAAGCAGGCTCGCAGGCTCTGTTTAGAAGGCTTGGCGAGTCTGGTTGAGCGGCCTGGCCGGCGCCGCTACCTGGATCAAAAGGCAGCCTGTTGACCCGTGAAATCGAAAAATTACTGCGCGGCCATGAAAAATAATGGGCGGCCACAAACAGTAACGATCAGACGTTGCCCTACACAAAAGGCGGCGCATTATAACCAGCGTTCGGTCCTTCGGGGCATCGTGCCATGCAGGCACAATGGCGGGTTTTCTGGCAGTCGAGGAAAAATCTGCTAACAATGCACACGGTGCGTATAACGATGGCTACGCCATAATGCGCGCCGAGATCAAAGGAGCATCCAATGAGCAGCACTGCACAAATTGCTGAAGGCGAAAAAATTCTCATCGTTGATGACGATCCGGGGCTCAGCAGCCTGTTGGAACGTTTTTTCGTCAGCAAGGGCTACCGCGCCCGCGCGGTGCCGAACACCGAACAAATGGACCGTCTGCTGGGCCGTGAGGTTTTCCACCTGGTGGTGCTCGACCTGATGATGCCCGGCGAAGACGGCCTGAGCGCCCTCAAGCGCCTGCGCATGGCGAAGAACCAGATCCCGATCATCATGCTCACCGCCAAGGGCGACGAACTGAGCCGCATCAACGGCCTCGAACTGGGCGCTGATGATTACCTGGCCAAACCGTTCAACCCGGACGAATTGATGGCCCGCGTCAAAGCGGTCCTGCGTCGTCAATCGGCACCGGTGCCGGGCGCTCCGGGTAGCGAAGACGAAAGCGTGACCTTCGGCGACTACGAACTGTCCCTGGCCACCCGCGAACTCAAGCGCGGCGACGAAGTACACATGCTCACCACCGGTGAATTCGCCGTGCTCAAGGCGCTGGTAATGAATGCTCGCCAGCCACTGACCCGCGACAAGCTGATGAACCTGGCCCGTGGCCGCGAGTGGGATGCCCTGGAGCGTTCCATTGACGTCCAGATCTCCCGCCTGCGCCGGATGATCGAGCCCGATCCGTCCAAACCGCGCTATATCCAGACAGTCTGGGGCGTGGGTTATGTGTTTGTACCGGACGGCACCGCGACCAAGTGACCGGTGATTTGTAGGAGCGGGTTTCTCGGGCGCTTTGTCACATGACGCTGCCCGGGCGACTCGCAATCCGCAATTCTGCGAGCGCCGCTCGCTCCTGCAAAGTGTGTAGTTGTTGTCTATGAAAACCCCCGTGTGGTTCCCCCAAAGTTTCTTCTCCCGCACCCTCTGGCTGGTGCTGATCGTGGTGCTGTTCTCCAAAGCGCTGACCCTGGTTTATCTGTTGATGAACGAGGACGTGCTGGTGGACCGCCAATACAGCCACGGCGTCGCACTGACTTTGCGGTCTTATTGGGCTGCGGACGAAGCGAATCGCGAAAAAATCGCTGAAGCCGCCACTCTGATTCGCGTGGTCGGGGCGGGCGTACCGGAAGGTGAACAGCACTGGCCGTACAGCGAGATCTATCAGCGACAGATGCAGGCCGAACTGGGCGCCGACACCGAAGTGCGCTTGCGCATGCACGCGCCGCCCGCCCTTTGGGTGCGTGCGCCGAGCCTGGGTGATGGCTGGCTGAAAGTGCCGCTGTATCCACACCCATTGCGTGGCCAGAAAATCTGGAGCGTGCTGGGCTGGTTCCTGGCGATCGGTTTGTTATCCACAGCCTCGGCGTGGATCTTTGTTAGCCAGCTCAACCAACCCCTCAAGCGTCTCGTGTATGCCGCCCGCCAATTAGGTCAGGGGCGTAGCGTGCGTCTGCCGGTCAGCGACACCCCGAGCGAAATGACCGAGGTGTATCGCGCCTTCAACCAGATGGCCGAGGATGTCGAACAGGCCGGGCGCGAGCGTGAGCTGATGCTGGCTGGCGTGTCTCATGACCTGCGTACGCCATTGACCCGTTTGCGGCTGTCCCTTGAGCTGATGGGCGACCATAGCGACCTGAGCGATGCCATGGTGCGCGACATTGAAGACATGGACGCGATTCTCGACCAGTTCCTGGCGTTCATTCGCGATGGACGTGATGAGACGGTCGAAGAGGTCGACCTCAGTGATCTGGTGCGTGAAGTCGCGGCACCTTACAACCAGAACGAGGAGCGGGTTCGCCTGCGTCTGGAGCCGATCCAGCCGTTTCCGTTGCGCCGGGTTTCGATGAAGCGTCTGTTGAACAACCTGATTGGCAACGCCTTGCATCACGCCGGCACCGGGGTCGAAGTGGCTGCTTATGTGTCAGGCGACACCAGTGCACCTTACGTGGTGTTGAGCGTGATGGACCGCGGGGCAGGTATCGATCAGTCGGAGCTGGAAGCGATCTTCAACCCCTTCACTCGCGGTGACCGCGCCCGTGGCGGCAAAGGCACCGGGCTGGGTTTGGCCATCGTCAAACGAATCGCCTCCATGCACGGTGGCAACGTAGAACTGCGCAACCGCGCAGGCGGTGGGCTGGAAGCGCGAGTGCGCTTGCCGCTGGGGCTGATGTTGCCGAGGGATGCGGTGTAAGGGCCTGACAGTGGATCGTTCCCACAGAGCGTGGGAACGATCAACCTTCAGCTTTAGCCTTTCCCCTTGGTCCGCGTCATATTCGGCCCGCTATTCTTCTCCAGATGCTCAATGATGATCCCCGCCACATCCTTGCTGGTGGTGGTTTCAATCCCTTCCAGCCCTGGCGAGGAATTAACCTCCATCACCAATGGCCCGTGATTGGAACGCAAGATATCCACACCCGCCACGCTCAAACCCATGACCTTGGCCGCGCGCAGAGCAGTCATGCGCTCTTCGGGGGTGATCTTGATCAGGCTGGCGCTGCCGCCACGGTGCAGGTTGGAGCGGAACTCGCCGGGCTTGGCCTGACGCTTCATTGCCGCGATCACCTTGTCGCCCACCACGAAACAGCGGATATCCGCACCGCCAGCTTCCTTGATGTACTCCTGGACCATGATGTTCTGCTTGAGGCCCATGAACGCCTCGATCACCGACTCCGCTGCCGTAGCCGTTTCACACATCACCACGCCGATACCCTGGGTGCCTTCCAGCACCTTGATCACCAACGGCGCGCCGTTGACCATCTCGATCAGGTCGGGAATATCGTCCGGTGAGTGGGCAAAACCGGTCACCGGCAAGCCGATACCGCGTCGCGAAAGCAATTGCAGTGAACGCAATTTATCCCGCGAGCGGGCGATCGCCACCGACTCGTTGAGCGGGAACACCCCCATCATTTCAAACTGGCGCAACACCGCGCAGCCATAAAACGTCACCGAAGCGCCGATCCGCGGGATCACCGCATCGAAGCCTTCAAGTGGTTTGCCGCGATAGTGGATCTGCGGCTTATGGCTGGCAATGTTCATATAGGCGCGCAGGGTATCGATCACCACCATTTCATGGCCACGCTCGGTGCCGGCCTCGACCAGACGACGAGTGGAATACAGACGCGGGTTACGCGACAGCACAGCGATCTTCATGCAACACCTGTGGCAGAGGTAGTGGATGCCGGGAATGCCGGCTTGTCTTGAACGTATTTAATCCCCGGATTGACCACCAACTGGCCGTCGATCAGGGCTTTGGAACCGAGTAACAAGCGATAACGCATGGCCTTGCGGCAGGCCAGAGTGAATTCCACCCGCCAGACCCGATCGCCCAGTGCAAGGGTGGTTCTGATCACGTAACGCACCTGTGCCTGGCCGTTGGAGCTTTTAATGGTTTTCATCGCCACCAGTGGCGCTTCGCAGTGCCGATGGCGCAGTTGCACAACAGTGCCCAGGTGGGCATTGAAGCGCACCCACTTTTCCCCGTCGCGCTCGAATGGCTCGATCTCGGTGGCATGCAGGCTGGAGGTACTGGCGCCGGTGTCGATTTTCGCCCGAAGGCCAGCCACTCCCAAGTCTGGAAGCGCCACCCACTCGCGTAGACCGACAACGGTCAAATGGTCAAAAGTCTTCAAATGTGCTCAACCGGTGAGAAACCTGCTCGCGCCGCAAGCGGCCGAATTCGCGGTATTCACGCAGAATAATGGGTAAAAGGCGACAGATATCTACGGCCCGGATTTCCAGCCCTCGAACGAGGCTCTGGAGAGGCGCGCATTCTAAACTGAGCCGGCGTAATTCATGGCACAACAGAAACGGTAGTACAGTTCAGAAATATTTCAGGATGAGGAAATCCCATGGCACAAAAAACCGAAGAGGACGATAAAGTCCGTCTGGATAAGTGGTTGTGGGCCGCGCGTTTTTATAAAACCCGCGCGCTCGCCAAAGCGGCGATTGAAAGCGGCAAAGTGCATTGCCGGGGCGAACGTTGCAAGCCGGGTAAAGAGCCGAGAATAGGCGATGAGTTTCAGATCCGTGCCGGTTTCGATGAGCGCACCGTGACGGTCCTGGCGTTATCGGCCGTGCGGCGGGGCGCGCCGGAAGCCCAGGCTCTGTACGCCGAAACCGAAGCCAGCATCGCCAAGCGCGAAAACGCTGCGGCCATGCGCAAGGCCGGGGCCCTGGGCGTCAGCACCGACGGCAAGCCGACCAAGAAGCAGCGGCGGGATTTGTTCAAGTTTCATGGTGGGAATGATGGGGAGTAGGGCTGCCGTGCGAGAGGGAGTAAATTACACTCAGCCAATCCGCCGGGGTTCTGCCTTGCTTGGAACAAACCCGGATAGTTCATAAAATGATTTCCATAGCTAAATAGTTGCGCACCAAAATGGCGCCAAGGCGCAAGTTTCGACCCCTGTAACCCTTTTGTTATCACTTCAGATACCCAGACCTATGACCGATCTACCGGATAACGACTACACCCAACGCTTCATCTTCGATGAGAGCGACGCCCGCGGCGAGCTGGTTGCGTTGGAGCGTAGTTACGCCGAAGTCCTCGCTAAACACCCATACCCGGAGCCGGTCGCGCAGCTGCTCGGCGAACTGATGGCAGCGGCGGCGTTGCTGGTTGGCACCTTGAAATTCGATGGCTTGTTGATCCTCCAGGCTCGTTCCGAAGGCCCGGTGCCTTTGTTGATGATCGAGTGCTCCAGCAAGCGCGAAATCCGAGGCCTGGCCCGTTACCACGCCGAGCAGATCGCCCCTGACGCCACCCTCGCTGACTTGATGCCCGCAGGTGTGCTGGCGCTGACCATCGACCCAACTCATGGCCAACGTTACCAGGGTATCGTCGACCTCGACGGCGCCGATCTGTCGGAATGCTTCACCAACTATTTCGTCATGTCCCAGCAAGTCGGCACGCGCTTTTGGCTCAACGCCGACGGCCGTCGCGCCCGTGGTCTGCTGCTGCAGCAATTGCCGGCCGATCGCATCAAGGACGACGAAGAACGCGCCGCCAGCTGGCAGCACATTACTACTCTGGCCAGCACCCTGACTGCTGACGAACTGCTCAGTCTGGACAACGAAACCGTACTGCACCGCCTCTACCATGATGAAGCAGTACGTATGTTTGACATTCAGTCACTACGCTTTCGCTGCAGCTGCTCGCGCGATCGCTCGGGCAACGCACTGGTGAGCCTGGGCCAGGAAGACGCTGAACAACTGGTCATCGAAAACGGTGGCAGCGTCGAGATCGACTGCCAGTTCTGCAACGAACGCTACCTGTTCGATGCCGCCGATGTGGCTCAATTGTTCGCCGGAGCGGGTGTTGATGCTCCGTCAGATACTCGTCACTAAAACGATTCAGTGCAGGTAAACCACCTAGCGAACGTCAGATTAACGCCGGTCTGACAGGAGGGCCCTACTTTTTTTGGTCTTTTCTGGCATAATCCGGCCCACTTTTTTCGCGGTAGTAGTGCACAACTTTCTACTACAAAACGTTTGGAGCACTCGGCCACTGGCCGACGGGGAACCTCATGACGCAAGCCAATAACGCCGTGTACACCGATCTGAGTGTTGACGATCTGGTTAAAGAAGCCCTGAACCGCGGTGAAGGCGAGCTGTCCGATACCGGCGCTCTGGTAGTGCGAACCGGTCATCGCACCGGCCGCTCGCCAGTCGACCGCTTCATCGTTGAAGAGCCTTCCACCCAGGACGCAATCGCCTGGGGCCCGATCAACCGCAAGTTCCCGGCCGACAAGTTCGACGCCCTGTGGAACCGCGTTGAAGCCTATCTGGGCGAGCGCGAGCGGTTTGTTTCCCACGTTCACGTAGGTTCTGATCCTGCGCACTACCTCCCGGTCAAAATGACCACCGAGACTGCCTGGCACAACCTGTTCGGCCGTTGCCTGTTCATCAATCCTGAAGAGTACAACCCGGCTGGCAAGGACGAGTGGCAAGTCATCAACGCCCCAGCGTTCGTCTGCGAACCTGAGCGTGATGGCACCAACTCCGACGGTACCGTGATCATCAACTTCGCGGCCAAGAAAGTCCTGCTCGCTGGCATGCGTTACGCCGGCGAAATGAAAAAAGCCCTGTTCTCGGTCCAGAACTTCCTGCTGCCAGCCGTCGACGTTCTGCCGATGCACTGCGCGGCCAACATGGGCGAAGAGGGCGACGTAACCTTGTTCTTCGGCCTGTCCGGCACGGGTAAAACCACCCTGTCCGCTGACGAAAGCCGCTACCTGATCGGCGACGACGAACACGGCTGGGGCGTTGGCGTGGTGTTCAACATCGAAGGCGGTTGCTATGCCAAGTGCATCGACCTCTCCGAGAAGAACGAGCCTGTTATCTGGAAAGCCATTCAGCACGGCGCCGTACTGGAAAACGTCGTACTCGATCCGGTCACCAAGAAAGCCGACTACGCCGACGACAGCCTGACCCAGAACAGCCGCGCCGCTTACCCGCGCGAACTGATCGAAAAACGCGCCCCGAAAAACCTCGGCGGCGAGCCAAACGCTGTGATCTTCCTGACCTGCGACCTGACCGGCGTACTGCCGCCAGTCTCGATCCTCAGCGAAGAACAAGCGGCATACCACTTCCTGTCCGGCTACACCGCTCTGGTGGGCTCGACCGAAATGGGTTCCGGCAGCGGCATCAAATCGACCTTCTCCACCTGCTTCGGCGCACCGTTCTTCCCGCGTCCGGCTGGTGAATACGCTGAACTGCTGATCAAACGCATCCGCGGCTTCGGCTCCAAGGTCTACCTGGTCAACACCGGCTGGACCGGCGGCGGCTACGGCGTCGGCAACCGCTTCAACATCCCGACCACTCGCGGCGTGATCGCAGCGATCGAGAGCGGCGCGCTGATCGGTGTAGAAACCGAACACCTCGACACCATCAACCTCGACGTGCCGCTGGCCGTACCGGGCGTTGAAACCGGCCTGTTGAACCCACGCAACACCTGGGCTGACAAAGCTGCTTACGACGAAGCTGCTAAAGCGTTGGCTAGCTTGTTCGTAGAGAACTTCAAGAAGTTCGACGTGAGCGAAGCGATCAAGGCTGCCGGTCCGAAGTTGTAATGATCGGGTAGTGGTTTGAGGTAAAGAAAAAGCCGCCCCTTGAGGGCGGCTTTTTTGTGCGTATTGTTTCAGCGTGACTATGGTTCGATAGATTGAGAGAGAACTGCCATTATTCCTGCTGAACGAGAACGAAACGGCCAGAATAATTACACTTTATGAAGGGCTGGCGTAGGCGCGGGAAGCGTGGGGATTTGAAAGGCGTCCACGCCATGTTCCCCAAGACATGCAATACGCACGTTACAGACTTTCCAGCTCCTGAGTGTCCCAGCGTTGGGCCTTGATGGCCTGGTAAAGCATGCCGAGGGTCAGCGGGAGTTTGTCGCCACGACCCTTGGCTCTGCGTTTGAGGAACACGTCGTAACCTTCGGGCTGGAAGTAGCGGTAGGCGTCGTAGTCGATGAGGTCGATGGCGAATTGCTCATTCAGCGCTTCCATCAAGTGCTCCGCGTCTGCGCCGTCGCAGCCGAGGTCGAAGTTGATCGAGGTTTGCAGGCTGATGGTTTTGCGTTCAGGCAGGCCGAGCTCTTCGTGCAACAGCTGCATAAGGAGTCGCATCGCTTGATCGTCGGGGAAGCCGATGGCGAGTTTCATGGTTAACAGTCCGGGTGGGGGTTGCGGGAGCTGGCGGGAGTGTAAAGCTAAACCATCGATCGTTCCCACGCAGGAGCGTGGGGACGATCATCATCTAGCGCAACGGTTTGCCAATACACCGTCTGAATATGGCCTCCAGCCCCCGGTAGTCGCAGGCCACGGCGTCTATGTTGGCCGGAACCCAATCGGCAATGTCGACCAGCCACCAATCAACGGAAAAACCGGCGTTGATGATGATGTGCTCGAACAGGATGCGTTGGGCTCGACCGTTGCCATCCCGGAAAGGGTGAATGACATTGAGATCGCCATAAGCTTCGGCAACGTTAACAACCAGATCGGCTTTAGATGCACCGGTGAACCAGGAGGCTTTTTCCATGGCGCGAAATATTTTCTCGGCCTCGGGGACGATCCGTTCGGAGGTGCAGAACAGGGTATCGTCCTTCTGGATATTGACTGTTCTCAGGATCCCGGCCCATTCGTAGATGTCCGAAAATAGAGTGTTATGAATGAGCTGAAAAAAGCTCAGGTCGTAGGGCGGCGGAAGCAGCCGAAGTGTGCAAGCGGCGATTTCGGAGAGTTCTCGTTCAGCTTCCTGAAGGAGGTTTTCGTCGTGAATATTGAGAAGGTTGCGCAGGACTCCGCTATCTGGATAGCGATAAGGATCCTGGCCGCCCCCATATTTACCCGGCATTAGCTTGGGCTCTTGAGGTATTTGCGCAGTACGGCTTCCCGGGAGGGGAGCGACTTATCGGCGTCGGCAGGTGTTGTGCCAAAGCCTTCCAGACGCAGACTCGCCAAATAGTTTGACCGACGGATCTTGTCGTAATGATCCTGCTTTTGCTCAAACGTCAGTTTACTCATCACATTTGCCTCACCGTGCAAGACCCCATTGTAGTTCAACCGATCGGGGCCGGCCGTCTCTGGGACGAGGGTCAGTTCCTGAGATGCTTGCGGCTGCAAGAGATCCTCGGACCGCGCGGTTCAGCCTGTATCATTCCGTATCCTTTTTGCGCCCGACCTTTTCTCGATCCGCTGAATATGCCGGCTAGGCTTCAGGCATCTCAGCGGTCAACGGAGTGACAGCTTATGCACAACACCCTTGAACAGGTTTTTGGTTATCCACAGTTTCGACCCGGCCAAGAGGCAGCAGTCAGTGCGGTGTTGGCTGGGCGGTCGGCGGCGGCGATTTTCCCCACTGGGTCGGGTAAATCGTTGTGTTATCAATTGTCAGCCTTGTTGCTACCGAACCTGACGCTGGTGGTGTCGCCGTTGCTGGCGTTGATGCAAGACCAGTTGGGGTTCTTGCAGCGTCACGGCATTGCGGCGGCGAGCATCGATTCGGCGCAGAGCCGCGATGACGCCAATGAGGTGATGGCACGGGCCCGCTCCGGCGAATTGAAGATTTTGATGATCTCCGTGGAGCGCCTGAAGAACGAACGCTTCCGAAACTTTTTGCAGCAGGTGCCGATCTCGTTGTTGGTGGTGGATGAGGCGCACTGTATTTCGGAGTGGGGGCATAACTTTCGTCCGGACTATTTGAAACTGCCGGCCTATCAGCGCCAGTTCAACATTCCCTTGGCGTTGCTGCTGACCGCCACCGCGACGCCGAAGGTAATCGCCGACATGCAGGCGAAATTCGCCATTGCCCCGGACGATGTGGTGACCACCGGTTTCTATCGACCCAACCTCAATTTGCTGGTGGAGCCAGTACGTGGCCAGGACAAGCGTCGGCGTTTGGTGGAGTGGCTGGGCCAGCGCGCCGGGCAGCCGAGCATCGTCTATGTCACGTTGCAGAAAACCGCCGAACAGATTGCTCAGCACTTGAGTCAGCACGGCATTCAGGCTGAGGCTTATCACGCCGGTTTGCCTCATGAGCAACGCGAAGCGATTCAGCGGCGGTTCATGGGCGGACAGTCCAATTGCATCGTCGCCACCATCGCGTTCGGCATGGGTATCGACAAGAGCGACATCCGCAATGTGGTGCATTTCGATTTGCCGAAATCCATCGAGAACTACAGCCAGGAAATCGGCCGTGCCGGGCGTGATGGGCAGCCGTCCGACTGCCTGGTGCTGGCCAACCGCGACAGTCTGAATGTGCTGGAGAATTTTGTTTACGGCGACACGCCGGAGCTGGACGGCATTCGCTGTGTGTTGGACGAACTGCAAGCGGCCAGCCCGGATGGGCAGTGGGAGTTTCTACTAGGGCCGTTGGCGGATCAGAGCAACATTCGCCAGTTGCCGCTCAAGACCTTATTGGTGCAGCTGGAACTGCGTGGCTTGATCGCACCGCGTTATGCCTATTTTGCCGAATACCGTTTCAAGTTTCTGGTCGAGCCCGAAGCCTTGCTGGCGCGTTTCGAGGGTGAGCGGCGGGACTTTGTCTCGGCGATTATCCAGACCTCCAGCCGCGCCCGAACCTGGGCCACGGTGAATTTCGACACGCTGTATCTACAGCATCAGGCCGAACGAAGCCGCGTAGTGAAGGCGCTGGATTATTTCCAGGAGAGGGGTTGGGTCGAGCTGGAAAGCAAGCAGATGACCGAGGTCTACAGCCTACTGATGACGGATTTCGATGCGCAGACACTGAGCGCCGAATTGCATGGATACTTCACACAGCATGAACGCACCGAGATCGCGCGGATCCACGCGATGCTGGATTTGTTCGCCACCGAGCATTGCCTCGGTTCTCGACTGGCGGAGTACTTTGGAGATGAAAACGCGCCACAGCAGTGCGGGCATTGTTCGGTGTGCCATGGCCAGGCCGCCCGTTTGCCGGAGCCTCCGGTGTTGCCGGCACTTGTGGATAAAAACTTTCAGGCACTGTGCGGCGACTTTATCCACAGGCATGAGCAGTACAACGGCAGCCTGCCGGGCGCGGAGCGGCTGACGCGGTTTTTGTGTGGAATCAGCGTGCCGCTGTTCACCAAGCTCAAAGCCCGGGCGATTCCGGGGTTTGCGGCGTTGGAGGATTACCCGTATGCCGAGGTGAGGGAGTGGGCTGAAACCAATCTTGCAGCCTGAACGCAAGCAGCGTTTGCGCAGCATCGGGCCAAGGTTGAGAGGACGGAATTTGTAGATCTTTATGGATCATCGGCACAGATCTCAAAGGGCGTGCCGCTCAAGGTTCGAAAGCGGCCACAATAAAGCCCGCCTGGATGGCGAATTGCTCTTTGAAATAAGGGATTTTCAGCGAAGTTCCGGAGGGTGCGCCCATGAACGGGGCGCACCGATCAACGGTGTCAGACGGTAGCAGGGCGCAGCGAGTAGGTTTTCAACTGATGGGCGAAGTCGCGCAGCGATTGAATACCGCTGGCCTCGGCTTCGTGAACCCAATCCT
>JAPLSD010000332.1 GCA_026398835.1 Pseudomonas sp. | reverse complement strand
TCCAGCAGACGCTTTGGCCCAAAGCCCGCAGGGTGGCTGGCACCCCACTGCCAATCATCACTGCAACATCGACTTTGCTTTGCATGAGGGTTCTCCGAATATTTCATTAGCTACCTAACAATATCGGCATCTTAATGACTTGACCCGGAGGGAAAAAGCTATCGCCCTGTATAGGTTATTTGCATAAAAGGTAACAATCACGCCATCAGGTCTGTGGCGCGTTTTCGGGTTTGTAACCCAACCGCAAGCCACCCCAATGACGGCCCTTGAGCATGATCGGCACCGACAGGTCGTGCATCAACTCGCCCGTGTCGCGGGTATAGGTCTGTAGCAAAACCGCCTGTTGATGGCTGCCGCAGCGGATCCCGGTTCTGTCGGCAAATTTTCGCTTGGTGCGGTTATGCAGCGTATCCACCTGCGCATCACCGGTCAGCGGCTGGCTGAATATTTTATTGTGGGTCGGCACGTAACCCTGCTGGGTGCAGGCAATAGCGAATACCAGGCCTTCATGGCGAGGCAGCAGTGGTTCCTGAATCCCTGGTAATACCTGGTCGGCGTAGCTATCAAAACGGGTCCGGAATTTGGCCGGTGTGGTATTGGGGATGGCCTGATAGTTGCGGTCGAACAGGTCGTCCAGACTGACACGGCCCTGATCGATATCCGACTCCAATCGCGCCGCGATCTGGCTGGCGCCTTCCCGGGCGAGGTCATAGATCCGCTGGTGATAGTCGTCCAGTCCTACCTCAGCAAGGCGTTCGCTGATGGTTTCGGCCTGGCCTTCCATTTGCACCGCCGCTTCAGCCAGACGCCGGGTCTGTTGATCGCTGGCCGCCAGGTCACTGCGCATCTGCTCGACGGCGTGAAACAGACTGTCGAGTTGTTCGCGGTTGGTTTCTGTACCTTTGGCGATGTCACCCACCTGGCTCTCGACTCCCGCCGCCAGCCGGGCGATGTTCTCCAGGGACTGGCCGGTGTGCTCCACCTGCTCGACCCCGGTATTGAGGTCGCTGGACAGTTGGCGAATCTGCTCCACCACCTGCGCCGTGCGCTGCTGAATATCCGTGACCATCACCCCGACCTCGTCGGTAGCGGCCGCCGTGCGCCCGGCCAGCCCGCGAACCTCGTCGGCAACCACGGCAAAGCCTCGCCCGTGTTCACCCGCACGCGCCGCTTCAATGGCCGCATTCAGCGCCAACAAATTCGTTTGGCTGGCAATCGACTGAATCACCAGGGTCACGCGCTGGATTTCTTCACTGCGTACACTCAGGGCCTCCATCAGATGGCGACTGTCATTGGCGCGCTGGCTGAGCTGATGCATGCGAGTAATGGATTCGGCGAGTACCCTGCGCCCTTCGGCACTGCTCTGATGAGCTTCACTGGCCGCACTCAGGGCTTGTTGGCTGAGTTGTGAAGTGGCCTTCTCTGTGTTGATCATCACTTCGGCGCTACTGACAATTCGCGCCGCCGCGTCCAGTTGCGACTGCAGCTTGCCGGCCAGCTGCTTGACCGAAAAGGCCACGCCAGCAGCGGACAGTGCGTTGTGACTGGTGGTATAGGACAGGTCGCGGGTCAATTCAGCGATGGCGCTGCGGGTATCCGCTGGGGTCGTATCGATGCCGGGTCGCGAACGCAGCCGGGGAAGCCAGATGGTCAATATCGCCAGAGGCAGGCAAAGGTAAAGCGACCAGCCGCCGACTGCCATGCCAATCAGCACCAGCATCAGGGCGATGCTTTGCAGAGTGGGTGTCAGCCAGCGCACCGTGGCTTTGGGTACAACCGCAGGTTGCGGCACTGCGCCAGCCAGAGACTCGTCTCTCGTCATGATCGTCACCCCACGCTTGTTCTATTTGTTGTGTCTGCATTTAACGCCACTACCAGGCCATTATCTATGGTCCATTAGTCGTGGGGGTGCAGCAGATCAATAGAAGTGCGGGGGATTGGATGGCGCGCTGAATCCTCTGGCAAGGGAGCTTGCTCCCTAGCCACAAAGGCCTATCAGGCCTGACGCTGGTGCTTGTCGATTTGCTCGTGACGTTCTTGAGCTTCGATGCAGTATTTGGTGGTCGGGCTGATCAGCAGGCGTTTCAGGCCGATGGCCTCGCCGCTGTCGTCGCACCAGCCAAAGGTATCTTCAGCAATACGGCCCAGAGCCATTTCCAGCTGCGGCAGCATACGCTGGTCACGGTCGATGACGTTGACCAGCCAGTGGCGCTCTTCTTCGACGGAAGCAGCGTCGGCAGGATCGGCAGGGGTGTCCAGGCTTTCAATGGCAACACGGCTCTGCTCGATGCGCGCGTGGGTTTCGACCTTCATGTTTTGCAACAGCTCAGTGAAGAAAGCCAGTTGCTCGGCATTCATGTAGTCATCCGCCGGCATGGCCAGCAACTTTTCCTTTGTCATTGATTTCTCTATAAAAAATACGTGCATTAAGGCGAATAAGGGAGCGTTCCAGCCGACCTGGTCAGATCGTCGGAAAGGCGCCATACATTCCAAGCGCCACCCGGCACTCAATTTACGAGGGGCGGCAGTCTAAGGCCGACTTGAGGGCTCAGCAACTGAAATGACAGCGAATTTTTCCAACAAAGCGTGAAAATGCTCTATGGCAAGCTTTGCGGGCGGTAATCGGAGTGCGTTTATAGCAAGAAATTCAATCGAGCGGCTCTATATAGAAGACAAACGGCTACGCCACGCGGTCAGGCGTGGCGCAGATAACGCTTTTGAGTCGTAATCAGAACACCGTTTCTACCTTCACCCCGCCAATGATTGCCGAGTCGACCTCACGCACACCACCAGGATCACGCACGTACTGCAGGTTCGGTCGCACGGTCAGCCAGTTGGTGACATGGAAGCCGTAGTACACCTCGGCGCTGTACTCGCTGTGCTGCAACGGGATGCTCGCCGGGTCGTTGTAATCGGTCGCACCCGTGACCTGGTTCTGCAGCTCGGCCCGCTCACGGAAATCGCTGTTGGTGTGGACTCGCGCCACGCCAAAGCCGATCGCGTCTTTGGGCCGGGCATCGAACGGCCCGGTATAGACCATCCCAGCCTGCACGAAGTTATCGACCTGATTGGTGTCCTTGTCGTGCACCGTCAGGTTGGCGAACAGTGACAGACCGCGACTGGTATCGCCGCCATGGCTGGTGATCTGCTGCTGCGCCACCAGCCAGTAACCGGACTTGCCACTGTGGGAGCGGAACTCCCCGCCGCTCAACGGTTGCGGCTGGCCGTTGACGCCCTCGAGCACATCGTCGGCTTTGGCCGTGCTGTAGTAATAGCCGGCGCGGTATTCGCCCGGCAGCCCCTGGACTTTAGGCGACCAGACCAGCTCAACCGGGAAGATCGTGCCCTTGGTGCCGCTGCCGTCGAGCTTGAAGCCGTTGCCGACCTCAAGGTTCGACGGGTTCTGGTTATAGGCGCCGATCTGCATGAACACTTCGGGATTGAGGTTGTACTTGACCCGTCCGGCCAACTGACTGACCGGCCAGTTGAACCAGATGCTACCGGCCCAGTTACCGACCTGAGAGCCGCAGAACGTCAGGCTCTGGAAGTCGCAGGGGAAGCTGTTGAAGTCCTCGCCCGGGCCAAATCGGCCGACTTTCACGTCCAGCGCGCCATCCTCCAGAAAGCCCTTGCTCAACCACAGTTGCGTCAAACGCCAGGTCTGACCGCGACCGTAGACTTCCTGGGACGAGGTGTAGCCACCGACTCGCGGATCGACGATCCGGTCGTTGGTCAGGCTGCGGCCGTCACGTTCGGTGATCGCGACTTTGAATTTGGCGTTTTCCCAGCCCATGGCCTTTTGTAGATCAACTTTCAGGCCGAACACGAACTGTTCGGTCCAGCGTGCGGTTTTGTCGTCGTTGTAGCCGCCCTTGAGATTGCTGGCGAACTCCCCGCCGTGCTCCAGCTGGAAGTCATAGCCTTTGTCCAGCAAATCGGTACGCAGACCGCCCCAGTCACCGGTCAGCCATTTTGAGTCAGCCGAGAATGCATCCGCCGCCAGACTCTGGCCGGCACACCCCATGGCTGCCAGCAGCAGGCAGGGTGAAAGGTACTGCGCTTGTTTTCTTACGCCCATGGCAAAGCTCACCTTCATTATTGTTGTTAAGGTTTTTTCAGTGCGTGATGTGGGAATTGCGAGGCGGGAGCCAGAACAGGCTCCCGCTTTTTACCAACCGGGTTCAGCGTTTGAGTTTGCGCTTGTTGCGGTACTGGTCGATGACCACCGCGACCACGATGATCAGGCCTTTAATGATGTCCTGGATGTAGGCATCGACCCCGACGAAGGTGAAACCGCTGGCCATGACCCCGAGGATCAGCGCGCCGATCACCGT
>JAPLSD010000343.1 GCA_026398835.1 Pseudomonas sp. | reverse complement strand
TGGGAATATCGGTATTCAGCAAACGATGCGCATGCTCCAAACGAACCTTTTGAATCATCTGCCGTGGCGTCAGGTGGAACACTCGCTTGCAGTATCGTTCCAGTTGCGCCACTGAAATCCCGGCAATGCGCGTCAGATCACCCAGTGTGACGCGACGATTGAAATTCGCGCGAATGTATTCGTCCACCGCAGCCAGGCGCTGGTACGCCGGGTGGGTGTCGCTGGCCGATTGCAGGTCAACCGAAATCCCTGCCAGGCCGATGATTTCACCGTTGCGGTTGTACAACGGTCGTTTATGCGTCAGGCACCAACCAGGCTCTCGGCTCCCGTACAGATGTAATTCCAGTTGGTCTTCCAGGACAAAGCCTTGCTCCAATACACGGCGATCCTGTTCGGTGTAACCAGGTCCCAATTGCTCTGGAAACACCTCGGCGCTGGTTTTCCCGAGCAGCGGTTGCAGCTGCTTCAATCCACAGCGCTGCACCAGGGTGCGGTTGGCCATGACATAGCGCGCCTGGATGTCTTTGATGAAGATTGCGGCATTCGGAATGACATCCAGCATCGGTAACAGCAGTGCCACGCCCGCCAGCAATTCTTCGATAGTTTCGGGACGACTCAGGTCGTTCCCCTGGCACAGGGTCGCAAGCGCGTTCTGCGTCATGAGTCTCTCTCCCAATATCCGGACAGGTGAAAATCCGCGCCCGTGTCGATACGTCTGTCCATCAGGTTGTCCCATGGCTGACGCGGTGTCGAGCTTACAACGATTCGGCGGCGCAGCCCTATACGGCATGCAGAACTATGCTGATTTCGTCATCACCTCCAACGAAAAACATCAATCGCGAGCCTGTTGATGAGTCCACTCTATGGCCATTGCATGCACCGCCACAAAACCGCTGACGGATTGATAAGCACGCATAAAAAAGTGCGCGGTTGCTGGTAACCGCAACGTTGTTTTCGGCGACGCCGACGATGGCGATTTCAAGTGACATCACACCTGCCTATCCAATAACCCACAAGAAGGCGACGCTATGTCAGGCAAAGGTAAATTCAAAAAACAGCTCTCATTGATAGACCTTACGTTTATCGGGCTGGGAGCCATCTTCGGTTCCGGATGGTTGTTCGCAGCCAGTCACGTCTCCGCGATCGCGGGGCCGGCAGGTATCTTTTCCTGGCTGCTGGGCGGCTTTGCAGTGCTGCTGCTGGGCATTGTTTATTGTGAGCTCGGTGCGGCGCTGCCGCGTGCTGGTGGCGTGGTTCGTTATCCGGTGTACTCGCATGGTCCGTTACTCGGCTACCTGATGGGCTTCATCACGCTGATCGCATTTTCCAGCCTGGTGGCCATCGAAGTGGTCGCCTCTCGCCAATATGCCGCGGCATGGTTTCCCGAGCTGACCAAGGCCGGTTCCAGCGACCCCACGGTGATTGGCTGGCTCATGCAATTCGGCCTGCTCTGCCTGTTCTTCATGCTCAACTATCGCAGCGTGAAGACTTTTGCCAAGGCCAATAACCTGGTCAGCGTGTTCAAGTTCATCGTCCCGCTGCTGGTCATCGGTGTGCTGTTCACCTTCTTCAAGCCGGAAAACTTCCAGGCCCAGGGCTTCGCTCCATTCGGGCTTTCGGGTGTTGAGATGGCCGTTTCCGCCGGTGGCATCATCTTCGCTTACCTCGGCCTGACACCGATCATCTCGGTGGCCAGCGAAGTGAAGAACCCGCAACGCACCATTCCGATTGCACTGATCCTGTCTGTTCTGCTCTCCACCGCGATCTATGTGTTGTTGCAGGTGGCTTTCCTCGGCGGCGTGCCCACCGAGATGCTGGCCAACGGCTGGGCCGGTGTCACCAAGGAACTTGCCCTGCCTTATCGCGATATCGCCCTGGCACTGGGCGTGGGTTGGCTGGCCTATCTGGTGGTTGCCGATGCGGTGATCTCACCCAGCGGCTGCGGCAACATCTACATGAACGCTACACCGCGAGTGATTTATGGCTGGGCGCAAACCGGCACGTTCTTCAAGGTGTTCACTCGCATCGACGAAAAGTCCGGCATTCCGCGCCCGGCGCTGTGGCTGACCTTTGCCCTGTCGGTGTTCTGGACCCTGCCCTTCCCTTCCTGGGAAGCGCTGATCAACGTGGTATCCGCCGCGCTGGTATTGAGCTACGCCGTCGCTCCGGTGTCCGTGGCCGCACTGCGCCGCAATGCACCTGATATGCCGCGCCCTTTCAGGGTCAAGTGGATGGGTGTGCTGGGCCCGGTGTCGTTCATCATCGCTTCGCTGATCGTTTACTGGTCGGGCTGGAACACTGTGTCCTGGCTGCTCGGCCTGCAGATTGTGATGTTCGTGGTGTACCTGCTGTGCGGTCGCTTTGTGCCGACTGATCACCTGAGCCTGGCCCAGCAAGTGCGCTCCTCCTCGTGGCTGATCGGCTTCTATGCTGTGACCATCGTGCTGTCCAAGCTCGGCAGCTTCGGTGGCCTGGGCGTGCTCAGCCATCCGTTCGACACACTGGTCGTGGCGGCCTGTGCGCTGGGTATCTATTGCTGGGGCGCGACAACCGGCGTGCCGGCGCACCTGGTCCGTCTGGAAGCCGAGGACGATGAAAACGAAGTCGATCTGGCAATCGCCGGCACTGCGACAGATCAGCTTCCTGCGGGCGCACACATCCAGGCTTCTTCGTGAGATTCAGGCAACCCTCTCTTCTTAAGGATAGGTTTATGAAACAAGTCCATGTCATCGACTCCCACACCGGCGGCGAACCGACTCGCCTGGTGATGAAAGGCTTCCCGCAACTGCCGGGCAGCACCATGGTCGAGAAGCGCGATGCCCTGCGCGACCAGCATGACCAATGGCGTCGCGCCTGCCTGCTGGAGCCCCGGGGCAACGATGTGCTGGTAGGCGCTCTGTATTGCGAACCGGTCTCGCCGGATGCCACCTGTGGCGTGATCTTCTTCAACAATGCCGGCTACCTCGGCATGTGCGGTCACGGCACCATTGGCCTGGTCGCCTCGCTGCATCACCTGGGGCACATCGCACCTGGCGTGCACAAGATCGATACGCCGGTCGGACCGGTCAGCGCCACGCTGCATGAAGACGGCACGGTAACCCTGCGCAATGTGCCCGCCTACCGCTACCGCCAGCAGGTGCCGGTCGACGTTCCTGGGCATGGCCGCGTGTATGGCGATATCGCCTGGGGCGGCAATTGGTTCTTCCTGGTTTCCGATCACGGGCAAGTGTTGCAACTCGACAACGTCGAAGCCCTTACCGAGTTCACCTGGGCGATGCTCAAAGCCCTCGAAGCCCAAGCCATCCATGGCGAAGACGGCGCCCTTATAGACCATGTCGAGCTGTTTGCCGAGGACGACCAGGCCGACAGTCGCAACTTCGTCATGTGCCCTGGCAAGGCCTACGACCGCTCGCCGTGCGGAACCGGCACCTGCGCCAAGCTGGCGTGCCTGGCGGCCGATGGAAAGCTGGCCCCCGGTGAACGCTGGGTACAGGCGAGCATCACCGCCAGCCAGTTCGTCGGCCGCTACGAATTCGAAGGTGAATGGGAAGGCGAACGCATCCGCCCGTTCATTACCGGCCAGGCCTTTATGACTGCCGATAGCACGCTGCTGATCGACGAACAGGATCCCTTCGCGTGGGGCATCTGAGCTCCCTCGCGGCACTACACCCTCAATAGATCTGAATGAACGCTTCAAGGAGTTACAACAATGAGCGATAACATTTTCACTGGCTGCATTCCTGCACTGATGACCCCCTGCACCGCCGAGCGCAAGCCGGACTTCGACGCGCTGGTGGCCAAGG
>JAPLSD010000293.1 GCA_026398835.1 Pseudomonas sp. | reverse complement strand
AGCAGCAGCGTAGTGAGCAGGGTGCGTAGGGACATGTCCGTTTATCTCCGCGTTCAAGTGGCTTGATATTGCCAGTTTGTCGGCCTGGGGTGGGGCAAGTTGAATCGTAGACGGCAAAACGCCCCGGCATCGGAGGATGGCGGGGCGTTTTGTGATGCGCTCTGGATGATCGTCAGGCAGCGCCGCGCACCATATCAACATGCGGAATCCCTGCTTCAAGGAACTCGCTGCTGACGATGGTGAAGCCCAGGCGCTCGTAAAAAGCTGTCGCCTGAACCTGTGCGCTGAGCATTTGCTGCTTCAGGCCACGCTTTTCGGCATCAGAGATTACTGCCTGCATCAAAGCATCGCCGACCTTCAGTCCGCGCCAGTCCTTGAGCACCGAAACCCGACCGATATGGCCGTCAGGCAACAGGCGTGCTGTGCCAATCGGAAAGTCGCCTTCGAAGGCGAGGAAATGCACGGCGCTTTCGTCGTCGGCATCCCATTCAAGTTCTGGCGGAACGGATTGCTCGGTGATGAACACCGCTTCACGAATGCGCCGGATCTCGGCGTTATCCTTTTGCCAGTCTGCGACACGTACGTGAATTTTATTCATCGGCAAACCCCAGGCTTCCTTGCTTGACCAGTTCACAGAGCAGGTTGCGTCCATCTTCGTCGGCCAGCCATGCGCCGAGATTGTCGCTGTGCAGTGCATCGGCGGCACAGATCATTTTCAGCAGTTCGCGCAGCTTGCCCGGCAGCAGACGGCTTTGGCCGCTGGCGAACAGCAACAGGTCTTCGTCCACTTCCGACCACGCCAGGCGTGCGCTCGGGTTACGAATCAGCACTGCGCCTTGCTCAAGGCTGCTGAGCAGATCGTCTTCTTCAATCTCGGGGCCGACTACCAGTTCCGGGTAGCGCGGCTCGGTCATGAACTGGCCGAACCAGGTCAGCAGCAGGCGCTCGTCGCTCATGTGTTCGGCCAGCAGGCCTTTCAAGCGGTCGAGTGCGTCGTGCTGGATCTGGTGCGGGTCGCTGACAGGTTGTGCGTCGGCATCGGTGTAGCGCTCTTCGTCAGGCAGGAACTGGCTGAGGAAGTCGGTGAAGTGGGTCAGCACTTCGGCGGCGCTCGGGGCGCGGAAACCCACCGAGTAGGTCATGCAGTCGTCGACGGCCACGCCGCAGTGAGCCAGTCGTGGCGGCAGGTAGAGCATGTCGCCCGGTTCCAGAGTCCACTCGTCGGTCGCCTGGAAGTCGGCAAGGATGCGCAGGTCGGCGTGCTCGAGCAATGGGCTCTCGGAATCGCACATCTGGCCGATTTTCCAGTTGCGCTTGCCGTGACCTTGCAGCAGGAACACGTCGTAGTTGTCGAAGTGCGGGCCGACGCTGCCGCCAGGCGCGGCAAAGCTGATCATCACATCGTCGATGCGCCAGCTTGGCAGAAAGCGGAAATGCTCCAGCAACTCGCTGACTTCAGGTACGAACTGGTCGACCGCTTGTACCAGCAGGGTCCACTCGCGTTCCGGCAGCTTGCTGAATTCGTCTTCGGCGAAAGGTCCGCGACGCAGTTCCCATGGGCGCTCGCCATGCTCGATGACCAGGCGCGATTCGACTTCTTCTTCCAGCGCCAGGCCGGCCAGTTCGTCGGCATCGATCGGGCTTTCGAAATCAGGAATCGCCTGGCGGATCAGCAGCGGTTTTTTCTGCCAGTAGTCGCGCAGGAATTCTCGTGCAGTGATGCCGCCCAGAAGTTGAAGAGGAATATCAGGATTCATGTGTAACCTATTGAAAAAAAGTACTTTTCAGACGGGAATAAAAACGCCCGGCGCTGCCGGGCGTCTAAATGTATTGCGAGCGGTCAGATGCGCTTGGCTTGCGCCACAGCATTGCCAATGTAATTGGCCGGAGTGAGTTTTTTCAGCTCAGCCTTGGCTTCAGCGGGCATTTCCAGACCGTCGATGAAAGTTTGCAGTGCTTCAGGGCTGATGCCCTTGCCACGGGTCAACTCTTTCAGTTTTTCGTACGGGTTTTCGATGTTGTAACGACGCATGACCGTCTGAATCGGCTCGGCCAACACTTCCCAGCACGCATCCAGGTCCGCAGAAATCTTCTGAGCATTGAGCTCTAACTTGCTGATTCCTTTGAGACTTGCTTCGTAAGCGATAACGCTGTGAGCGAAGCCGACGCCGAGATTGCGCAGTACGGTGGAGTCGGTCAGGTCACGCTGCCAGCGGGAAATCGGCAGCTTGCTCGCCAAATGCTGGAACAGTGCGTTGGCGATACCCAGGTTGCCTTCGGAGTTTTCGAAGTCGATTGGGTTGACCTTGTGCGGCATGGTCGAAGAACCGATTTCGCCAGCGATGGTGCGCTGTTTGAAATAGCCCAGGGAAATGTAACCCCAGATATCGCGATCGAAGTCGATCAGGATGGTGTTGAAGCGGGCCATGGCGTCGAACAACTCGGCGATGTAGTCGTGCGGCTCGATTTGCGTGGTGTACGGGTTGAAGCCCAGACCCAGCTCATCTTCGATAAAGGCGCGAGCGTTGGCTTCCCAGTCGATTTGAGGGTAAGCCGAGAGGTGTGCGTTGTAGTTGCCGACAGCGCCGTTGATCTTGCCCAGCAGCGGAACGGCAGCGACCTGAGCGATTTGACGCTCCAAGCGGTAAACCACGTTCGCCAGCTCTTTGCCCAGGGTGGTCGGAGAAGCCGGTTGGCCGTGGGTGCGCGACAGCATCGGCACGTCGGCGAAGCGGATGGCCAGCTCGCGGATGGCCTCAGCGGTTTGACGCATTAGCGGCAGCATGACTTCATCACGGCCTTCGCGCAGCATCAGGGCGTGGGACAGGTTGTTAATGTCCTCGCTGGTGCAGGCAAAGTGGATGAATTCGCTGACCTTGGCCAGCTCAGGCAGCTTGGCCGCTTGCTCTTTGAGCAGATACTCAATGGCTTTGACGTCGTGGTTGGTGGTGCGCTCGATCTCTTTGACGCGCTCGGCGTGCTCCAGAGAGAAGTTTTCCGCCAGGGTATTCAGTACTGCGTTGGCTTCGGCGGAGAACGCCGGAACTTCGCTGATACCTGGGTGAGCGGCCAGACGCTGGAGCCAGCGCACTTCAACCATGACGCGAAAACGGATCAGGCCGTATTCGCTGAAAATTGGGCGCAGGGCCTGGGTTCTGCCGGCGTAGCGGCCGTCAACAGGGGAAACCGCAGTGAGCGAAGAGAGCTGCATGGGGTGTTCTCGGACAGTCGGGCAACGAAATGGGGCGCGTATCATACATGAAAAAAACCGCTGGTCCGTTGCCAACTGACCAGCGTCTTACGCGTACAGACTAAAAAAACGATGTTGCGGGCGCGGTTCAGCTGCTGTGCATCAGCGGGTAAAGCTCTTTCAGCAATTTGCGTCGGCTGACCACCAGCTGCCAGCGATGGCCGCCCAACTGGCGCCAGAGCCGTGCCGAACGGATGCCGGCCAACAGCAGGGCGCGGATTTTTGAGGCATTGCTCGGCTGCTGCAGGTTGCGCATGTCACCGTGCACCTGAATCCGCTGACGCAGAGTACTCAAGGTGTCCTGATACAGTGCACCACAGGCGGCCACCACGTTGTCGTGAGCCGGGCCGAAGTGTTCGACCTGGGACTGAATCTGCGGCAAACGCTTGCCGATGATTTCAAGCATGTCATCGCGCTTGGCCAGTTGCCGTTCGAGACCGAGCATCGACAGTGCATAACGCAGAGGCTCACGTTGCAGGGTGTTCGGGTCTCGCTCCAGAGCGCCAATCAGTGCGCGATAACCTTCGCGCAGATTGATGTCGTCGCCGCCGTAGACTTCCAGGGTGTCTTTCGGATCCCGGATCAGCAGGCTGGCAAGCATGCAGCTCAGGCCGGCTTCAGTGACCTGGCCGGTCTTGGCGATCTTGTCGACCAATACTGCCGCGAGAAACACACCGCCCAGAGCCGTCAGTTGCTCCTGAATCGGACTCATACGCGCTGGTCCTTACTGCTCCAGGGTTCGGCTACTTCAATCACACCACCGCCGAGACAGATTTCACCGTCGTAGAACACTACGGATTGGCCTGGCGTGACTGCGCGTTGCGGGTCATCAAAAATTGCACGATAGCCGTTGGCGGTTTTTTCCAGCGTGCACGGCTGGTCGCTCTGGCGATAGCGGACTTTCGCGGTGAGCTTGCGCGGCGTGCTCAAGTCGACCGGGTTTACCCAGTAGATGTCCGAGGCGAGCAGGGCGCGGGAGAACAGCCATGGGTGGTCATTGCCCTGGCCAACGATCAGCTCGTTGTGCTCCAGGTCCTTGATCAGCACGTACCAAGGCTCTTCGCCAGCGTCTTTCAGGCCGCCGATGCCCAGGCCCTGGCGCTGGCCGATGGTGTGGTACATCAAGCCGTGGTGACGGCCGATCACTTCACCTTCGGTGGTTTTGATCTCGCCAGGTTGAGCTGGCAGGTATTGCTTGAGGAAGTCGCTGAAACGGCGTTCGCCGATAAAGCAGATCCCGGTGGAATCCTTTTTCTTCGCGGTCGCCAGCTCGTGTTTCTCGGCGATCGCGCGAACAGCGGGTTTTTCCAGTTCGCCGACCGGGAACAGGGTCTTGGCGATCTGCTCGCCGCCGACGGCGTGCAGGAAATAGCTCTGGTCCTTGTTCGGGTCCAGGCCCTTGAGCAGTTCGGTACGGCCATCGATGTCGCGGCGGCGCACGTAGTGGCCGGTGGCAATCAGGTCGGCACCGAGCATCAACGCGTAGTCGAGGAATGCCTTGAACTTGATTTCGCGGTTGCAGAGGATGTCCGGGTTCGGCGTGCGGCCGGCCTTGTATTCGGCCAGGAAGTGCTCGAACACATTGTCCCAGTACTCGGCGGCGAAGTTGGCGGTGTGCAGCTTGATGCCGATCTTGTCGCAAACGGCCTGAGCGTCGGCCAGGTCGTCCATGGCGGTGCAATAGTCTGTTCCATCGTCCTCTTCCCAGTTCTTCATGAACAGGCCTTCCACCTGGTATCCCTGCTCGATCAGCAGTAGGGCGGAAACGGAAGAGTCCACGCCGCCGGACATGCCGACGATGACGCGCTTCTTTTGTGTATCAGAAGGGGCTGGATCACGCATAGGGATTCAATGAGTGTCTTGAAAAAGGACGCGATTCTAGCAGGCCCGAGCCTGCAAGGCTAAAGAGAAGGACGGATCAGCTCGAGACTGTGGAACTTGCCGCTCAGATAATCGTCGATGCACTGGATGATTAGCTCGCTGCGCCAGTATGAGCGTTGTTCCAGCAGTTCGTCACGGGTTAGCCAGCGCGGGCCGATAATGCCTTCGTCCAGCTGATAGTCGGGATGATGCTGTAGCGGTTTACCAGCAAAGCACACGCGCTGGTAGGTCACACCGTTGCTCGGAGCGGTATAGAGGTAGATGCCGATGACGCCGGTCAGTTCGACGTCCCAGCCGGTTTCTTCGAGGGTTTCGCGGACGGCAGCCTGGATCAGGCTTTCGTCGGGATCCAGATGTCCGGCAGGCTGATTGAGTACCGCTCGTCCGTCAGCGAGTTCCTCGACCATCAGGAAGCGGCCCTGGTCTTCGATGATCGTGGCGACGGTGATGTGGGGTTGCCAATCCATATAAGT
>JAPLSD010000144.1 GCA_026398835.1 Pseudomonas sp. | reverse complement strand
GGCACTGGTGATCAGCAGATACAGCGCCGCCGCCAGCAGTAAGAAATCCAGCATGTTGAAGGTGCTTTTGCCGGCTTCCTGCGCGACCTTGACCAGGTCCGACAAGCCGATGATCGACACCAGCGCCGTGGCCTTGAGCAAGACCAACCAGTTGTTGCCAAGGCTCGGCAACGCGAAGCGCATCATTTGAGGGAACACCACGAAGCGAAACCGTTGCCAGCGGTTCAAGCCGAACGCCGCACCGGCTTCCTGCTGGCCCCGTGGCACGCTGAGAATCGCGCCGCGAAAGGTTTCGGTGAAATAGGCGCCATAGATAAACCCCAGGGTGACAATGCCCGCCACAAACGGATCAATCTCTACATAAGGCCAGCCCATGGCTTCGGTCAGGCTGCTCAACCAACCTTGCAGGCTGTAGAAAATCAGTAGCATCAACACCAGATCGGGAACGCCACGGATCAGCGTCGTGTAGAAGGTCGCCGGCAGGTTGAAGATGCGCAGCGGCGAGAGCTTGGCCGCAGCACCCAGCAAGCCCAGCAGCATGCTTACCACAAGCGAGAGCGCCGACAGTTTCAGGGTCACCCAGGTGCCGTGCAGCAACAGAGGGCCATAGCCTTGCAGGGCCGACACGTCGAGGCCCAGAATATTCAGGAAGGAATTCACGCCATTCACCTGTCTTGAGTTGCCACAGACCAACGCTGCATCGCACGGGGCGATACAGCGTCAGGCTGTGCAAGGATCAGTTGTTGTAGAGATCGAGATCGCCGAAGTGCTTCTGCTGGATCTGCGCGTAGATGCCCTTTTCATGCAGAGCCTTGATGGCGGTATTGAGCATGCCTTTGAGTTCTTCGTTGTCCTTGCGGATACCGATGGCGATTTCCGACGGTACCAACGGGTCGCTGATGCCCTGACTGTTCTGGAATTGCGCGCCTTGTGGCGAGGTCAGGAAACTCATCTGAGCTTGCAGCTTGTCCTGGATCGACGCATCGAGACGACCGAACACCAGGTCGGCGTAGACCTGATCCTGGCTCTGATAGGCCCGTAGTTTCACGCCACCGGGTGCCAGTTTGGCCTTGGCGTAGGTTTCCTGAATGGTGCCCTGCATGTAGCCGATGGTCTTGCCTTTAAGGGACTCAGCGGTGGGTTCCAGGCCCGAATCCTTGCGGGTAACAATCGCGGTCGGGCCGGCGTACAGACGATCGGTGAAGTCGATCTGTTTTTTACGCGCGTCGGTCACCGTCATCGACGACTCGATCGCATCGAACTTACCCGCCTTGAGCGCCGGGATCAGACCGTCGAAGTCATTGCTGACCCACACGCACTTGAGCTTCAGCTCAGCACAGATCGCATTGCCCAGATCCACACCAAAACCCTGCACGCCACCCTCGGCGGTGGTCGATTCAAACGGTGGGTAGCTTGGATTGACGCCAAATCGCAGCTCTTTCCACTCTTTGGCGCTAGCGCCTGCCGAACAGAACAGCAACGCGAGTACAGGTAAGGCCAGCCATTTATTGTTCATCTTCGTAAGTCCCGATTTATTTGGATTTATCGCGGCCTGGTGTACGACCGAGCCACTTTTATGGGCAGGAGTGATGAGTCGATACGGCATCCACCGCAACAGCGTTTTTATTGTTTTAAACAGGTGTGTCGCCACACCCACCCTGAAACCCTTGTCGCAGACGGCTTCAAATGGAATGCCAGAATGCCAACAGAACGTCTGGGGCAGGTGTCGTAAGGGCCCGCGCAGACAGCCCGGTTCTGCTGATAAGCGGTATTTCACAGCCGAATCGGTCGCTGTGGGAGCGAGCTTGCTCGCGATGGACTCAAGGGCGGCGCGTTTATTCAGAAAACACGCGTTATCGTTAACGTCCATCGTCGGAACGCCGCCCGGACCAATCGAGCGTCGACCGGCTCCTCCTACAATAGAGACCCATCCCAACACTGCAAAAATGCACACCAGACCTGCAGTTATCCGGGTTGTACATGGCAAATTTGCACTGTTACGATCCGGCATCGTTCGCGCGCGAACACTTCTATAAAGAACAATAAAAGCAGGGAGTTAGTGATGACTGCTCAGGTTTCATCCCCGGCGACACTGGACGTCGATGCCACGCAAAACGAAGTGCTGGCCGAGGTCCGCAACCATATCGGCCACTTGACCCTCAACCGACCCGCCGGCCTCAACGCCCTCACCCTGGACATGGTCCGCAGCCTGCACCAGCAGCTCGATGCCTGGGCCCATGACCCACAGGTGCATGCGGTGGTTTTGCGCGGTGCCGGTGAAAAGGCCTTTTGTGCCGGTGGCGATATCCGCTCGCTGTACGACAGCTTTAAAAACGGGCAAACCCTGCACCAAGACTTCTTCGTCGAGGAATACGCCCTCGACCTGGCCATTCACCAATACCCCAAACCGGTGCTGGCGCTGATGGACGGTTTCGTCCTCGGTGGCGGCATGGGGCTGGTGCAAGGCGCAGATCTGCGGGTCGTCACCGAACGCAGCCGCCTGGCGATGCCGGAAGTGGCCATCGGTTACTTCCCGGATGTCGGCGGCAGTTATTTCCTGCCTCGAATCCCCGGCGAACTGGGGATCTACCTCGGCGTCAGCGGTGTGCAAATCCGTGCCGCCGACGCGCTCTATTGCGGATTGGCCGATTGGTACCTGGAAAGCGACCAGCTGAGCCTGCTGGACCAGCGCCTCGACAGCCTGGAGTGGCACGAAACGCCACTCAAGGACCTGCAGGGCCTTCTGGCGAACCTCGCCGTGCAGCAACTGCCCGACGCCCCGCTGCACGCCCTGCGCCCGGCCATCGACCACTTCTTTGCCCTGCCCGATGTGCCGAGCATCGTCGAGCAATTGCGCGAAGTGACGGTCGCCGACAGCCACGAATGGGCGAAGACTACCGCCACTCTTCTGGAAAGCCGCTCGCCGCTGGCGATGGGCGTAACCTTGGAGATGCTGCGTCGCGGTCGTCAGCTGAGCCTGCAAGCGTGTTTCGCCCTTGAGCTGCATCTGGACCGTCAGTGGTTTGAACGTGGTGACCTGATCGAAGGTGTGCGTGCCTTGCTGATCGACAAAGACAAGACTCCACGCTGGAATCCGCCGACCCTGCAAGCCCTCGATGGCGAGCATGTAGCGAGTTTTTTCAACGATTTCGACACAAGTGGGAGCTGAGCCATGCACGACCTTGAATTGAGTGAAGAGCAAGTCATGATCCGCGACATGGCCCGGGACTTCGCCCGCAATGAAATCGCGCCCCACGCTCAGGCATGGGAAAAGGCCGGCTGGATCGATGATGCGCTGGTATCGAAGATGGGCGAGCTGGGCTTGCTCGGCATGGTGGTCCCCGAGGAATGGGGTGGCACCTATGTCGACTACGTCGCCTACGCCCTGGCGGTGGAAGAAATCTCCGCCGGCGACGGCGCGACCGGCGCCTTGATGAGCATCCACAACTCGGTGGGCTGCGGGCCGGTCCTCAACTACGGCACCGAGGAACAGAAACAGACCTGGCTGCCTGATCTGGCCAGCGGGCAAGCCATTGGCTGCTTCGCGCTGACCGAACCCCAGGCCGGTTCCGAAGCGCATAACCTGCGCACTCGCGCCGAACTGCGCGACGGCCAGTGGGTGATCAACGGCGCCAAGCAATTCGTCAGCAATGGCAAACGGGCCAAGCTGGCCATTGTCTTCGCGGTCACCGATCCGGAGCTGGGCAAGAAAGGCCTGTCGGCGTTCCTGGTGCCGACCGACACCCCGGGTTTTATCGTCGACCGTACCGAACACAAGATGGGCATCCGCGCTTCAGACACCTGCGCCGTTACCCTCAACCAATGCACGATTCCTGAAGCGAATCTGCTGGGCGAGCGCGGCAAGGGGCTGGCGATTGCCTTGTCCAACCTTGAAGGCGGCCGTATCGGCATCGCCGCTCAGGCCTTGGGCATTGCCCGTGCGGCGTTCGAAGCGGCACTGGCGTACTCGCGCGATCGGGTGCAGTTCGACAAACCGATCATCGAGCACCAGAGCATCGCCAACCTGCTGGCGGACATGCACACCCGTTTGAACGCGGCACGCTTGCTGATCCTGCATGCGGCGCGTCTGCGCAGTGTCGGCAAACCCTGTCTGTCGGAAGCGTCACAGGCCAAGCTGTTTGCTTCGGAAATGGCCGAAAAGGTCTGTTCCTCGGCCATACAAATCCACGGTGGCTACGGCTATCTGGAGGATTACCCGGTAGAACGCTACTACCGCGATGCGCGGATTACGCAGATCTATGAAGGGTCGAGCGAGATTCAGCGGATGGTGATTGCGCGGGAGTTGAAGAACTATCAGATCTGAAGGCTGAAAAGCATCGCGAGCAAGCCCGCTCCCACATTGGTTTTGTGTTGGACTCACTTTCGTGGTCTGGCACTTATCTAGTGTGGGAGCGGGCTTGCTCGCGATGGCGTCAATGGCAGCGCCGCATTATTTGCCTTTGAACTGCGCCTCACGCTTGCCGATAAACGCGGCCATGCCTTCTTTGCGATCTTCAATGGCGAACGCCGCATGGAACACCCGGCGCTCGAAACGCACGCCTTCGGACAGGCTGACTTCAAAGGCGCGGTTCACGCTTTCCTTGACCATCATCGCAATCGGCAGGGACTTGCCGGCAATCACCGCTGCGACTTTCAGCGCCTCTTCCAGCAACTCATCCACCGGCACGATACGCGCAACGATTCCGGCGCGCTCGGCTTCCACTGCATCGATCAGGCGCCCGCTCAGGCACATTTCCATGGCCTTGGCCTTGCCCACGGCGCGAGTCAGGCGTTGAGTACCGCCCATGCCCGGCAGCACGCCAAGGTTGATTTCCGGCTGGCCGAATTTGGCGTTATCACCGGCCAGAATGAAGTCGCACATCAACGCCAGCTCACACCCACCACCCAGGGCAAAACCGGCTACCGCGGCGATGATCGGTTTGCGGCGATTGGCCACCCGGTCGCTGTCGCTGAACAGATCGTCGAGGTAGATCTGCGGATAGGTCAGCTCGGCCATTTCCTTGATGTCGGCACCGGCAGCGAAGGCTTTCTTCGAACCTGTGAGCACAATGCAGCCAATTTCGGGGTTAGCTTCCAGACCATCCAGCGCCTGATTCAGCTCACTGACGATCTGCGCATTCAGCGCATTCAGGGCTTGCGGGCGGTTAAGAGTGATCAGACCAACCCGGCCGTGAACTTCCAACAAAATCGTTTCATAACTCATGAATGGGCTCCTGCCTTAGAAGTAGAAAATCAAAGATTGCGCGAAATAACCATGCGTTGAATATCGCTGGTGCCTTCGTAGATCTGACAGACACGCACATCGCGGTAAATGCGCTCCAGCGGGAAGTCGCTCAGGTAGCCATAGCCACCGAGGGTTTGCAACGCCGAGGAACAGACCTTTTCAGCCATCTCCGAAGCGAACAGCTTGGCCATCGACGCCTCGACCAGTGCCGGTTTGCCGCTGTCACGCAGGGCGGCCGCGTAATGCACCATCTGCCGGGCGACGGCGATCTGCGTGGCCATGTCCGCCAGGCGGAAGGCCACGGCCTGGTGCTCGATCAGCGTCTTGCCGAAGCTTTCCCGCTCGCGG
>JAPLSD010000820.1 GCA_026398835.1 Pseudomonas sp. | reverse complement strand
GCTGGGCTATCGCCACTACAGCGATGACGTGGTCAGAGCTTTCGTTGCCAAGGCCGCGGTCAATGGCATCGACGTGTTCCGCATCTTCGACGCCATGAACGACGTGCGTAACCTGCGCGTGGCCATCGAAGCGGTGAAAGCAGCCGGCAAGCATGCTCAGGGCACCATCGCCTACACCACCAGCCCGGTGCACACCATCGAGGCGTTCGTGGCCCAGGCCAAGCAAATGGAAGCCATGGGTTGCGACTCCGTTGCGATCAAGGACATGGCTGGCCTGCTGACTCCGTACGCCACTGGCGAACTGGTCAAGGCACTGAAAAGCGAGCAATCGCTGCCAGTGTTCATCCACTCCCATGACACCGCCGGCCTGGCCGCCATGTGTCAGCTCAAGGCTATCGAGAACGGCGCCGACCATATCGACACCGCGATCTCCAGCTTCGCCTGGGGCACTAGCCACCCGGGCACCGAGTCGATGGTCGCCGCGCTCAAGGGCAGCGAATTCGACACCGGCCTGAACCTGGAGCTGTTGCAGGAAATCGGTCTGTACTTCTACGCGGTGCGTAAGAAGTATCACCAGTTCGAAAGCGAATTCACCGCCGTCGACACCCGCGTGCAAGTCAACCAGGTACCGGGCGGGATGATTTCCAACCTGGCCAACCAGTTGAAAGAGCAGGGCGCGCTGAACCGCATGAGCGAAGTGCTGGCGGAGATCCCGCGGGTACGCGAAGACCTCGGCTTCCCGCCGCTGGTCACCCCGACCTCGCAGATCGTCGGCACCCAGGCGTTCTTCAACGTATTGGCCGGCGAGCGCTACAAAACCATCACCAACGAAGTGAAGCTCTACCTGCAAGGTGGCTACGGCAAAGCGCCAGGCACGGTGAACGAGAAACTGCGTCGCCAGGCCATCGGCAGCGAAGACGTGATCGACGTGCGTCCGGCCGATTTGCTCAAGCCGGAAATGACCAAGCTGCGCGGCGACGTCGGCGCGCTGGCCAAGTCCGAAGAAGACGTGCTGACCTACGCCATGTTCCCGGACATCGGCCGTAAATTCCTCGAAGAACGTGACGCCGGCACACTGACTCCAGAAGTGCTGCTGCCGATTCCAGAAGCTGGCGGCGTGACCTCTGCCGGTGGCGAAGGCGTGCCGACCGAGTTCGTCATCGACGTCCACGGCGAAACCTACCGCGTCGACATCACCGGTGTGGGCGTCAAGGCT
>JAPLSD010000705.1 GCA_026398835.1 Pseudomonas sp. | reverse complement strand
GGTGTCGGCCCAGGCAAGATCGTGATCGACATGAGCTCGATTTCGCCGACCGCGACCAAAGCCTTCGCTGCGAAAATCAACGAAAAAGGCGCGCAATACCTCGACGCCCCGGTATCCGGTGGTGAAGTCGGCGCCAAGGCTGCCACCTTGAGCATCATGATCGGCGGCGACAGCCAGGCCTTCGAACGCGCTCTGCCGCTGTTCCAGAGCATGGGCAAGAACATTACCCTGGTCGGTGGCAATGGCGACGGTCAAACCGCCAAAGTGGCGAACCAGATCATCGTCGCGCTGAACATCCAGGCCGTTGCTGAAGCCCTGCTGTTTGCTTCGAAAAACGGTGCCGATCCAGCCAAGGTCCGTGAAGCGCTGATGGGTGGTTTCGCTTCGTCGAAAATCCTCGAAGTCCACGGTGAACGCATGATCAAAGGCACCTTCGATCCGGGCTTCCGCATCAGCCTGCACCAGAAGGACCTCAACCTGGCCCTCGCCGGCGCTCGCGAGCTGGGCATCAACCTGCCCAACACCGCCGGTACCCAGCAAGTGTTCAGCACCTGCGCGGCCATCGGCGGCAGCAACTGGGACCACTCGGCGCTGATCAAAGGCCTCGAGCACATGGCGAATTTCTCGATTCGCGATAAATAAGCAGCACAAGGATCGTTCCGGATCGTTCCCACGCTCTGCGTGGGAATGCAGCCCGTGACGCTGCGCGTCACAAAAGCGGACGCAGAGCGTCCAGTGAGGCATTCCTTTGCTGCGCGTGGGAACGATCAGCGCAGAGCGTGGGAACGATCTAACCCAATAACAAGAAAACCGGGAGCCCGCCATGTCGGTCGATCCGCAACAATTCCTGCGTGAGCTGTTCGCCACAGCCATCGATGCCGCCCATCCACAGCAAGTCCTTGAAGCGCATTTACCCAGTGATCGCAGCGGTCGAGTGATCGTCATCGGCGCTGGCAAAGCGGCTGCGGCCATGGCGCAAGTGGTCGAGCGGTGCTGGCACGGCGACGTCTCGGGACTGGTCGTGACCCGCTACGGCCACGGTGCCCCTTGCAACAAAATCGAAGTGGTCGAGGCCGCCCACCCGGTGCCTGATGCTGCCGGCTTGGCCGTGGCGAAACGGGTACTGGAACTGGTCAGCGACCTGAGCGAAGACGACCGGGTGATCTTCCTCCTCTCGGGCGGCGGCTCCGCATTGCTGGCACTGCCGGCGGCCGGCATCACCCTGGCCGACAAACAGTCGATCAACAAAGCCCTGCTCAAATCCGGCGCCACCATCGGCGAGATGAACTGCGTACGCAAACACCTCTCGGCGATCAAGGGCGGCCGTCTGGCCAAAGCCTGCTGGCCGGCCACTGTCTACACCTATGCGATTTCCGATGTACCGGGCGACCTCGCGACCGTGATCGCTTCCGGTCCGACGGTGGCCGACCCGAGTACCTCGGCCGAAGCCCTGGCCATTCTCAAACGTTACGCCATCGAAGTGCCGGCGACGGTGCGCAGCTGGCTGCAAAGCGCGGAATCGGAGACGGTCAAACCCGGTGATCCGAGCCTCGCCCGCAGTCACTTCCAGCTGATCGCGCGGCCACAGCAATCACTGGAGGCGGCGGCGGTGAAAGCTCGTCAGGCGGGTTTCAGCCCATTGATTCTCGGCGATCTGGAAGGCGAATCCCGCGAGGTGGCCAAGGTCCATGCGGGCATCGCCCGTCAGGTGGTCTTGCACGGTCAGCCACTGGCCGCACCCTGCGTGATCCTATCCGGCGGTGAAACCACCGTCACCGTACGCGGCACTGGTCGCGGCGGACGCAACGCCGAGTTCCTCTTGAGCCTCACCGACAGCCTCAAGGGTCTTCCGGGCGTTTATGCACTGGCCGGCGACACCGACGGTATCGACGGCTCCGAAGACAACGCCGGCGCCATCATGACCCCGGACAGCTACGCCCGCGCCATAGCCCTGGGCCTGAGCGCCAGCGATGAGCTGGACAACAACAACGGTTATGGCTACTTCGCCGCGCTGGATGGGTTGATCGTCACCGAACCGACCCGCACCAACGTCAACGACTTCCGCGCCATCCTGATTCTCGAGAGCCCTAAACATGACGCCTGACAAGAAGGTCAAAATCCTCGCCACCCTCGGCCCTGCCACAGACGGGATCGACGCTATCCGTGAGCTGGTCGAAGCCGGGGTGAACATCTTTCGCCTCAACTTCAGCCATGGCGATCACGCCGACCACGCTCAGCGTTACCAGTGGATTCGTGAAGTCGAGAAACAGCTGAATTACCCGCTGGGGATTCTGATGGACCTGCAAGGCCCGAAACTGCGGGTCGGAAAATTTGCCCAGGGCAAGGTTCAACTGGTGCGCGGTCAAGCGTTGCGTCTGGACCTGGACGCGACACCCGGTGACCAACGTCGGGTCAACCTGCCCCACCCGGAAATCATCGCCGCGCTGGAAGCGGGCATGGACCTGCTGCTGGACGACGGCAAGCTGCGCCTGCGGGTAACCGCCAAACACGCCGATGCCATCGACACCACGGTGCTCAATGGCGGCGAGCTGTCTGACCGCAAGGGCGTCAACGTCCCGCAAGCCTTGCTCGAACTGAGCCCGTTGACCGCCAAGGACCGCCGTGACCTGAGTTTCGGTCTGGAACTGGGTGTGGACTGGGTCGCGCTGTCGTTTGTGCAGCGTCCGGCAGACATCCTCGAAGCCCGCGAGCTGATCGGCGACAGAGCCTTTCTGATGGCGAAAATCGAGAAGCCGTCGGCCG
>JAPLSD010000755.1 GCA_026398835.1 Pseudomonas sp. | reverse complement strand
TTCTAACGAGTTTGCAGCGGGCAAAAATATTTTTGTAGCAGCACGTCGAATGTGTCGATTTCGGTTTGTGCCATACGACTAAGGGTGTCTTCACGATTTAAATGCCGCACATCAACGGCCGTTCGATGAACCTCTGCACCTCAACCGCAAGGAGAACCCTCATGAACACTCACACCACCGAAACTGAAATCCGCGCCTTGGTTCGCCAAACCGCAAATCAGCAGCCATAGTTGATCAGCTTGGTGACGGAGAATTTCATGAAATATCTATGTCTGGTCTACAGCGACGAGCATCAGCTGCACAGTCATCCCGATAGCCCGCAGGATGCCGAATGCATGGCTTACGCCGAGTCGGTTCAGGGCAGTGGCCGGATGCTCGCTGCCGAGGCTTTGGAGTCAGTGCAGACCGCCACCACGGTGCGCATGCGCAACGGCAAACTGTCGATCACCGACGGCCCGTTCGCCGAAACCAAAGAGCAATTGGCCGGCTTCTATCTGATCGATGCCAAGGACCTCAACGAGGCCATCCAGGTCGCGGGCAACATCCCGGCGGCCCGAGTCGGCAGTGTTGAAGTACGTCCCGTACGTGAATTGAATCCCTGATAACAACCATAAGCATAAGCAGGAGATCCCCGATGAGCGCTCAACTCACTCAGCGGCAGCCCGCCGAATTCGAGTTATCCATCAGCCGTTTGATTGATGCACCGCGTAGTAAGGTTTTCCGCGCCTGGACCGATCCGCAGTTGCTTGCGCAATGGTGGGGCCCCCACGGCATGACCACGCCGGAATGTGAGATGGACCTGTGGGTCGGTGGCCAGTTTCGCACCCTGATGCGCGCACCGGACGGCAGCGAGTATCCGACCCAAGGTGTCTATCTGGAGATAGTCGCGCCACAGCGGATTGTCTTCACCGATGCTTTCAAGCCGGGCTGGATTCCTTCGGGAAAACCCTTCATGACCGCTGAAGTGAACCTTGAAGAGGTCGATGGTAAAACCCTCTACACCGCGCGCGCCATGCACTGGACTGAAGAGGATCTTCAGGGCCATGAGGCGATGGGGTTTCATGAGGGTTGGGGACAGAGCCTGGACCGGTTGGTAACGCTGGTGACCGAAGGCATGCCCGACTGATGCCGGGCGAGGCGAGCGGGGCGGTCAAGGCACTGCTCGAGACGGTTTATCGCACCGAGTCTCGGCGAATTCTTGCGACCCTGATTCGCTTGCTCGGCGATTTCGATCTTGCCGAAGAGGCTTTGCATGAAGCCTTCTTTGTTGCGGTCGAGCGCTGGCAGCGTGACGGTGTGCCGGACAATCCGCGCACCTGGCTGGTGTCGACCGGGCGCTTCAAGGCCATTGACGGGTTGCGTCGGCGGGCGCGCTTCAGTGCATCCCGGGCGGCGTTGGTCAGCCAGATGGAAGCGCTCGAAGAGGCCGACTGGAGCGAGGAAGACGTGGAGGACGATCGCCTGCGTTTGATCTTCACCTGCTGCCACCCGGCCTTGGCGGCGGATGCTCAAGTGCCGTTGACGCTTCGGGAAATCTGCGACCTGACCACCGAAGAAATCGCCCGGGCCTTTCTCACGGCGCCGACTACCATCGCCCAACGCATTGTGCGCGCCAAGGCGAAGATTCGTGATGCGAAAATCCCCTATCAAGTGCCGTCCATGGCCGAACTGCCTGAGCGTTTGGACAGCGTATTGCGGGTGATTTATCTGGTGTTCAACGAAGGCTATTCGGCGTCGATGGGTGCGCAGCTGACCCGGGAAGACCTGACCACCGAGGCCATACGCCTTGCTCGCTTGCTGATGGAGCTGCTGCCGGAATCTGAGGTGATGGGCCTGTTGGCGCTGATGCTGCTGCATGAATCGCGACGCCCGGCCCGGACTTCGGCGGCGGGTGAGTTGATTGTGCTGGATGAACAGGACCGCTCTCTGTGGAATGCCGAGCTGATCGCCGAAGGCTGTGCTCTGGTGGAGCAGGCGTTGAGCACTCGGCGCTTTGGCCCTTATTGCCTGCAAGCCGCGATCGCTGCGGTGCATGCTGAATCGCCAACCGCAGGGGAGACCGACTGGATTCAGATCGTCGGCCTGTATGACGTGCTGCTGCGGGCGGTGCCTTCGCCAGTGATTGAACTGAATCGCGCGGCAGCCCTGGCCAAGCGAGATGGGCCCTTGGCCGGATTGGAATTGATCGAGGGCATTCTGGCGCGAGGTGAACTACTTGATTACCACTTGGCACATTCGGCCCGGGCAGAGTTTTGTCGGCAACTGGGACGTGTTGAGCAGGCCAGAGAGGCTTGGCAGCGGGCCCTTGAATTGACTCAACAACTGCCGGAGCGGCGGTTTATTGAGCGGCGGCTTGAAGAGCTGAAACAGTTCTAGCACCGAACTCTCTGTGGCGAGGGGGCTCGCTCTTACATACAGACAAAAGAAAACCCCCGACAAACCCAAATCCAGCCAGGGTCTATCGGGGGCTTCAGATAAGCGCCGTCAGGCGCTTACCCGCTCAGCTTATTGGCAAGCTTCGCAATCCGGCTCGTCGATGGCGCAGGCTTTTGGCACTGGCGCTGGACCGGCCGGGGCTGCCAGTACCGAATCGTCACCGTGGTTGCCGCCGCTGGAGACAGCGTTCAGCTTGCTGGTGCTGATGGTCGACTTCTCGGTGCTGGTCGCGGCCAGGGCACGGAGGTAGTAAGTGGTTTTCAGACCACGGTACCAAGCCATGCGGTAGGTCACGTCGAGTTTTTTGCCCGATGCGCCGGCG
>JAPLSD010000711.1 GCA_026398835.1 Pseudomonas sp. | reverse complement strand
TGACGACCTGTTCCAGACTCCGGTCGACGAGCTGTTCAGCACCGTAATGTCGATCGTGCAGATCCAGGAACGCAACAAGATCCGCGTATTCCTGCGCAAAGACCCATACGGCCGCTTCTGCTACTGCTTGGCCTACGTGCCGCGCGACATCTACTCCACCGAAGTGCGTCAGAAGATCCAGCAAGTGCTGACGGACCGCCTGAAAGCCACGGATTGCGAGTTCTGGACCTTCTTCTCCGAGTCCGTGCTGGCCCGTGTGCAACTGATTCTGCGGGTCGATCCGAAGAACCGTCTCGACATCGATCCGCTGTTGCTGGAAAAAGAAGTGGTGCAGGCCTGCCGCAGCTGGCAGGACGACTACTCAAGTCTGGTGATCGAAAGCTTCGGCGAAGCCCACGGCACCAACGTGCTGTCCGACTTCCCTAAAGGCTTCCCGGCCGGCTACCGCGAGCGCTTCGCTGCGCACTCGGCCGTGGTCGACATGCAACACCTGCTGAGCCTGAGCGAAGCCAACCCGCTGGTCATGAGCTTCTACCAGCCGCTGCTGGGGCAAACCGCCGGTCAGCAACAGCTGCATTGCAAGCTGTATCACGCCGATACCCCGCTGGCACTGTCCGATGTGCTGCCGATCCTCGAGAACCTTGGTCTGCGCGTACTCGGCGAGTTCCCGTATCGCTTGCGTCACAGCACCGGTCGCGAGTTCTGGATTCATGACTTCGCGTTCACCGCAGCCGAAGGCCTGAACCTCGACATCCAGCAGCTCAACGACACGTTGCAGGACGCTTTCGTCCACATCGTTCGTGGCGATGCCGAGAACGACGGGTTCAACCGTCTGGTACTGACCGCCGGCCTGCCATGGCGCGACGTGGCGTTGCTGCGTGCTTACGCCCGTTACCTGAAGCAGATTCGTTTGGGCTTCGACCTTGGCTACATCGCCAGCACCCTGAACAACCACACCGACATCGCTCGCGAGTTGACCCGGTTGTTCAAGACCCGTTTCTACCTGGCCCGCAAGCTGACCAGCGACGACCTCGACGACAAGCAGCTGCGTCTGGAGCACGCGATCCTGGCCGCGCTGGACGACGTTCAAGTACTGAACGAAGACCGCATCCTGCGTCGCTACCTGGACCTGATCAAGGCCACGCTGCGGACCAACTTCTACCAGACCGATGCCAACGGTCAGAACAAGTCCTACTTCAGCTTCAAGTTCAACCCGCACCTGATTCCAGAACTGCCGAAACCGGTTCCGAAATTCGAAATCTTCGTTTATTCGCCACGGGTCGAAGGCGTGCACCTGCGCTTCGGCAACGTCGCGCGCGGCGGCCTGCGCTGGTCCGATCGTGAAGAAGACTACCGCACCGAAGTGCTGGGCCTGGTAAAAGCCCAGCAAGTGAAGAACTCGGTGATCGTGCCGGTCGGCGCCAAAGGCGGCTTCCTGCCGCGTCGTTTGCCTCTGGGCGGCGGTCGCGACGAAATCGCGGCAGAAGGCATCGCCTGCTATCGCATCTTCATTTCCGGCCTGCTGGACATCACCGACAACCTGAAAGACGGCGGCCTGGTGCCTCCGGCTAACGTGGTTCGTCACGACGGCGATGACCCGTACCTGGTCGTGGCAGCGGACAAAGGCACTGCGACCTTCTCCGACATTGCCAACGGTATTGCCATCGACTACGGCTTCTGGCTCGGTGACGCGTTCGCCTCCGGCGGCTCGGCCGGTTATGACCACAAGAAAATGGGCATCACCGCCAAGGGCGCGTGGGTTGGCGTTCAACGTCACTTCCGCGAGCGCGGCATCAACGTCCAGGAAGACAGCATCACGGTGGTCGGCGTCGGCGAC
>JAPLSD010000276.1 GCA_026398835.1 Pseudomonas sp. | reverse complement strand
GCTGAAGGCTTCGTTGGCCTGAACGATGTAGCCGGCCGGGTCGGTGATCAGAATCGCCGAGGTCGAGTGCTCGAATACCGTGGCCGCCATGCGCAGGTCTTTTTCCGCGCGGCGTTGCTGGCTGATGTCACGACCGACACCGAGCACGCCTTCGAAGGCACCGTGTTCGTCCCACACCAGTACCAGCCGCAGTTCGATCGGAATCTTGCGCCCGTCGGCCCGCAGACAGTCGAACAGGAACAGTTGGGTCTGCACCTGACTGCGCAATTGAGCCAGCTGTTCGGGCTTGTCCAGGGCTTTGCTGACCCGTTCCATCAGCGTGTAGATGCCGGTCAATTGTTGCGGGTTGGCGATGATCGATTGCCAGCCGTTCTGGAAGATCCAGTCGGCGTCATAGCCGAGCACCGCCTGCACCGACGGGCTGACATAGTTGAGCGCCAGCGTGCTGTCAGTGGAGAAAATCACGTCGCTGATGCTTTCGGCGAGCATGCGGTAGCGCTGCTCGCTGTCGCGCAGGGATTCGCTGGCTTCGATCTGGTCGGTGATGTCCTTGGCCACGCCGATGATTCGCGTGACTTGATCGTGCCTGTCGCGGGCCAGCGCTTGTTCGCGGATATCGAAACGGCGCCATTGATTGTTGCGATGCCGGAAGCGCAGTTGGCATTGCATCAGGTGTGCGTAGCCGGATTGACGCTGTTCCTGGCGCAAGCGGTGATAGTGATCGGCGTCTTCGGGGTGCAGCAGGATTTCCCAGAAATACTCGCCCATCTGATGCAGTTCGGTCTTGTTGTAGCCGAGTGTCTGGCCCAGGTGATGGTTGCTGTAAATCATCCGTTGGCTGATCACATCCTGCACATACAGATGATCAGGCACGGTGCGCACCACATCCGACCAGAAACCTTCACGCTCCAGCAGGGACAATTCGATGAGCTTGCGGCTGGTAATGTCGCTGATGCTGAGAATTACCGCCTGATAGTCGTGCTGTTCTTCCGGCAGCCGCAGTACCAACCACAAATGCTGGTCATGGCCTTGGGCGTCCTTGTGCTTGATTTCCAGTTCCAGCTGTTTCTGTTGGTTGATCACGGCCTCGAGCAACTGGTTGCCGATGGCTGTGTTCTCCCTCGGGCAGCCGTCGATCAAGGTTTTCCAGGCCTGCTCGCAGGAGTCGACGTTAAGCAGGCGCAAGGCGACCTGGTTGACTTCGGTGATGCGCAGCTCTTGCAGCAGTTGCTGGCGTTGCTCCGGGTTGTTTTCCAGCCAAAGCCGCAGTTGTTCACTGGTGTGCAGTTCAGCCTTGTGGAAGAACGCCTGGAGACCGGAAAGATCGAGCACACACAAAGCAACGCCTGTGCCTTCGAAAATATCCTGATAACGGCGACGCCCTTCATGCAATTGCCGCTGTCGGCGCCGCATATTCAGTAGTGCGATCACCGGCACAAGGGAGAAAGCCAGCCCCAGCAGGCATTTGCCGATAAAGGCTGGCAACAGTTCTTCGATTGCGGTTTGTTCATCAAACAAGCCACGCAGTTGCCAGTCGCTTTTGCTCAGGGGCGCGACCAGGACGCTATTGCTCAGGTCGTCCGGGGTCAATGCATCGGTTTTGGTTGTTGGCAGGCCTACGTCGCGACTGATGATGTGATGACTGAGTTGGTTTTCCACGACCCACATCGGCGGTAACGGTTGAGAGGCCGGCCTGGTCAGGGACTGGAAAAACGTCGGGGCCAGCCGCAACGCCCAATAGCCTTTGATAGCGCCGCTGGATTGGTGCAGCAATAGATGCACCACCGAACCATCGGCGGCGTTGCTATAGAAGTAGCGTTGGGAACGGCTACGCTTGACCAGTTCAGCAAGCCAGGCGTCGTCCTGACTGTCCGTGGCGCTGTCACTGAGCACTTCGCCGGTCGGGCCCAGCAATGCCACGCTGCGCAGATCCGGGAGTGACAGTTGCAGTTTTTTCAGCAACGCCTGCTGTTGGTCGGCATTTTGCGGTTGTTCGACGATCGGTAGCAGGTTAAGGGCGATTTGCGCATTCAACGCCATGTTCAGGCTGACATGATCGGCCAGATCAGCGGTGTAATCGATGGTGTACTGAAGCTGATGCTTTTGGGTTTGCCTGAGCTGATCAAGCAATTGCCAGAATAGTAGGGCGAGCAGCAGCAAGACCAGCATCGCCAACCCGCCTTTGAGCGTGCCGCGCAGGGGCGAGCCGGGCGCAGGACTCGATGCGCGCACGGAAAATGGCAGAGTGACATTCGACAAGCTGTGATCCTGCGGTTTGGCTGGATTGACGCGACGTGCACTATAAGCCGGACGCCCGGAGGGCGGCTAGCATGCCTTGAGTTGTGGCAAAGTGCCAGCCCCTGCTGGCTGGACTGGTTTCGTGCATTAAGGTAGCTTTGCCGGTTACGCGGGAGCGTTCCAGCTCCTGAACTCAGGTCTTTTCCGCGCGCAGGTGTTGATCGCGATCAATCGCTGGCGCTGCGCATGGCCTGGCCCGAGCTTCGCTCGCGCTTTATTCATCAGTCACTGACCCTAGGTTCTCCATGGCTCAATACGTCTTCACCATGCATCGGCTGAGCAAAGTTGTTCCGCCGAAGCGGGAAATCCTGAAAAACATTTCTTTGTCGTTCTTCCCCGGCGCCAAAATCGGCGTTCTCGGCCTCAACGGTTCGGGTAAGTCCACGCTGTTGAAAATCATGGCAGGCGTCGACACCGAGTTCGACGGTGAAGCCCGGCCAATGCCCGAGCTGAACGTCGGCTATCTGCCGCAAGAACCCCTGCTGGATCCGACCAAGACCGTTCGTGAAGTGGTCGAGGAAGCGGTCAGCGTGATCAAGGACGCCCAGGCGCGTCTGGATCAGGTCTACGCCGAATACGCCGACCCGGATGCCGACTTCGACAAGCTGGCCGCCGAACAAGCCAAGCTCGAAGCCATCCTGCAAGCAGGCGACGGTCATAACCTTGATCGTCAACTGGAAGTCGCCGCCGATGCGCTGCGTCTGCCGGCCTGGGACGCGAAGATCGAATTCCTGTCCGGTGGTGAAAAACGTCGTGTGGCCCTGTGCCGTCTGCTGCTGTCCGCTCCGGACATGTTGCTGCTCGACGAACCGACCAACCACCTGGACGCCGATTCCGTGGCCTGGCTGGAGCATTTCCTCCACGACTTCCCGGGCACCGTGGTTGCGATCACGCACGACCGGTACTTCCTGGACAACGTCGCTGGCTGGATCCTCGAACTCGACCGCGGCGCCGGT
>JAPLSD010000172.1 GCA_026398835.1 Pseudomonas sp. | reverse complement strand
GCTGACGATCGGCACGATGAAGTCGGCCGGAATCAGTTGGGTGCCCTGGTGCAGCAATTGGTGGTAGGCATGCTGACCGTTGCAACCCACGCCGCCCCAGATGACCGGGCCCGTGTCGGTGGACACCGGTGTACCGTCCTGACGCACGCTCTTGCCGTTGGATTCCATATCCAACTGCTGCAAGTGCTTGGTGATGTTGCGCAGGTAGTGGTCGTAAGGCAGGATCGCGTGGCTTTGCGCGCCCCAGAAGTTGCCGTACCAGACACCGAGCAAGGCCAGCAGCACCGGCATGTTCTGTTCGAACGGCGCGCTCTGGAAATGCTGGTCCATGGTGTAGGCACCGGACAGCAGTTCCTTGAAGTTTGACATGCCGATGGCCAGGGCAATCGGCAGACCGATGGCGGACCACAGCGAGTAACGACCGCCGACCCAGTCCCACATCGGGAAGATGTTCTCTTCGCGGATACCGAACGCTACGGCGGCGGCATTGTTGCTCGAGACCGCGATGAAGTGGCGATAAAGCTCTGCTTCAGAACCGCCCTGGGCCAGGTACCAGGCGCGAGCGGCCTGAGCGTTTTTCAGGGTTTCCAGGGTATTGAAGGATTTCGACGAGACGATGAACAGCGTGGTCTCGGCGCGCAGCTTCATGGTCAGTTCGTGGAACTCACTGCCGTCGATGTTCGCCAGGTAGTGGCAGCGCACGCCTTTCTGGGCGTAGGACAGCAGTGCTTCGGAGACCAGCTCAGGGCCGAGGAACGAGCCACCGATGCCGATGTTCACCACGTCGGTGATCGGCTTCTCGGTGTAACCGCGCCACAAACCGTCGTGGATACGGCCCACGAGGTCGGTGATCTGGTTCAGGACCTTGTGCACTTCCGGCATCACGTTGACGCCGTTTACCGACAGCTTGTCGCCCACTGGACGGCGCAGAGCGGTGTGCAGGGCAGGGCGACCTTCCGAGGAGTTCACCAGCTCGCCGGCGAACAGCGCTTTGATCGCGTCCTGCAAACCGGCTTCATTGCCCAGCCCGACCAGCAGGTCGCGGGTTTCTTTGTTGATCAGATTTTTCGAATAATCGAGAAAAAGCCCACAGCTGCTGAGGGTGAATTCATTGAAGCGCTGAGGGTCGGCATTGAACGCTTCACGCATGCTGAAATCTTGCATGGCTTCGCGGTGTTGATTCAACGCTTCCCAGGCGGGCAGAGCGGTAACGTCGTGAGGAGTGCGGTAGTACGCCATCGCTGCGGATTTCCTTTTACTTGAACTGCCTTTTGGACACTAAAAAGCCCGGAACGTCCTG
>JAPLSD010000607.1 GCA_026398835.1 Pseudomonas sp. | reverse complement strand
TGAGCCTTTCGCGCTGTTCCATCAGTGGTTTGCCGAGGCGGTGAAAACCGAACAGCCGCCGGTCGAGGCGAATGCGATGACCCTGGCCACCGTCGATCAGGACGGTCGCCCGCATTGCCGCATTCTCCTGCTCAAGGGCCTCGATGAGCAGGGCTTTACCTTCTTCACCAACTACGAAAGTGCCAAAGGGCAGCAATTGGCGGCGTGTCCGTTCGCCGCCATGACCTTCTTCTGGCCGACTCTTGAACGCCAGGTGCGCATCGAAGGGCAGGTGGTGAAGGTCACACCGCAGGAATCCGATGCGTATTACCAGGTGCGTCCGCTGGGCAGCCGTCTCGGTGCCTGGGCTTCACCGCAGAGTCGGGTGATTGCCGGTCGCGAGGAGCTGGAAGGGTTGCTCAAAACCACAGAACAGCGCTTCAGCGACACTCAACCCCACTGCCCGGAGCATTGGGGCGGTTATCGCTTGTTGCCGGAACGTATCGAGTTCTGGCAAGGTCGTCCGAGTCGTCTGCATGATCGGCTCAACTATCGTTTGCAAGGCAGCAACTGGGCACGCGAACGCCTGGCGCCTTAAATAACTCACCGATCGGGATAGGTGGCCGCGGCGGCTTCGAGCCAACGCGGCAGATCCCTGCGTTTGATTTTCTGCTCCTGGGCACCGGCCAGCTGTTGCAGCATGAAGGCCTTTTTCTGCTCGTCTCCGTTCGCCAAAGCCAATGCCAAGTCGCGATCCATCCAGCGTTTGATCCGCACATACAGCCACCAGTGGAAGTACAGCCCGGCGACGGTGGTGACGACAATAATGAAGTAGTCCATGGAAATCCTTTAGCCAGCGGCGCATGGTTTGATAATTGGCGCTACTGTGTGATGGGGCTCAGACGCGTCTGTACTGCGGATGAATGAAAACAATTTTATCCGGGCGATGCCGTGACACGCATCAAGCTGCGGAGTTTAATGAACACCTGTCCTTTGGAGTTGATGCTATGCGTAAGTCTGTTTTGCTGGTTGCTTCTTTCACCACGATGGCGATGTTGCTCGGCGGCTGCCAGTCCAGCCTGACCGGTGACTCTTACTCCCGTGACGAAGCGCGTCGTGTACAGACGATTCGTATGGGTACTATCGAAGCCTTGCGTCCGGTGAAAATTGAAGGCACCAAGACCCCAATCGGCGGTGCCGCCGGTGCGGTCGTTGGTGGTGTTGGTGGTAGTGCCGTTGGCGGCGGCCGCGGCAGCATTGTTGCTGCGGTGATCGGTGCGGTAGCCGGTGGTTTGCTGGGCTCGGCCACTGAAGAAGGCCTGACCCGTACTCAAGGCGTGGAAATCACTGTTCGCGAAGACGACGGCAGCATGCGTGCCTATGTGCAGCAGGTTCAGGAAAACGAAGTTTTCCGTGTCGGCGAGCGCGTTCGTATCTCGACGGTTGGTGGTACCAGCCGCGTTTCGCACTAAACGCTACCCGCTTAAAACAAAACCCCGGCCAGGTAACTGGTCGGGGTTTTGTGTTTTCAGCCTTTGAAGCCGTCAATGCTTACGATTGAAGTAATGGGTTCTTGCGACTGGCCGCCGCCGTCACGGCGTAACCGATCAGTGCTGCGAGTATGGAGCCGGTGAGAATACCCATACGGTCCATCCCGGCGTAATCGCTACTGCCCGGCACAAATGCCAGAGAGCCGACGAACAGGCTCATGGTGAAGCCGATCCCGCAGAGAATCGCCACGCCGAGCACCTGGCCCCAGTTCGCGCCTGACGGCAGTACCGCAATGCCGATCTTGACCGCCAGCCAGGTCAGGCCGAAGACACCAATAGTCTTGCCCAACAGCAAGCCAGCAGCGATGCCCATCGGCACATGATGGGTGAAGCTTTCGAGATTGACTCCGGCCAGTGATACCCCCGCGTTGGCGAAGGCGAACAGCGGCAGAATGCCGAAGGCGACCCATGGGTGTAGCGCGTGTTCCAGGCTCAGCAGTGGAGAAGGTTCGGCGTTTTTGGTGCGCAGCGGAATACAGAACGCCAGGGTCACACCCGCCAGGGTCGCGTGGACACCGCTCTTGAGCACACAGACCCAGAGGATCAGGCCAATGATCATGTACGGTCCGAGTTTCACCACGCCCAGCCGGTTCATCGCCACCAATGCCACCAGGCAAGCCGCGGCCAGGATCAGCGACAATGTGGACAGCGCACCCGAATAGAAGATCGCGATGACGATAATCGCACCAAGGTCGTCGATGATCGCCAGGGTCATCAGGAACAGTTTCAGCGAGACCGGCACGCGTTTTCCCAGCAGGGCCAATACGCCCAGGGCGAAGGCGATGTCGGTGGCCATCGGAATGGCCCAGCCCCCCAGCGCCGCCGGGTTGTCCTTGTTGAGGATCCAGTAGATCAGCGCCGGCACGACCATACCGCCGATAGCCGCAGCACCGGGCAGGACGATCTGCGATGGCTTCGACAAATGACCTTCGAGGACTTCGCGTTTGACTTCGAGGCCAATCAGCAGGAAAAACATCGCCATCAGGCCGTCGTTGATCCACAGCAACAGAGGCTTGGCGATCTTCAAGGCGCCGATCTGGGCGACCACGGGTGTGTCCAGCAGGCCGTTATACAGCCAGGACAGCGGTGAGTTGTTGATGATCAGGGCTAGAGCTGCAGCGGCGATCAATAACAGACCGCTGGCAGCTTCCAACTGAAAGAAACGCGTGAACGTGCTACGCAGAGGCAAGGTCGCTCTCCATCAAATGTTCAAAAGGTGGGACACCCTAACCCGGACGGTTAGTTGTTAAAACAAAAGTTATATTCTTTTTTGTTATATGCGTTGAGCAAGTGCTTTGTTGGACTGGAGCCTAGCAGTTGTGTGTCTAATTGAGTCACGACTGTATCTGTGCGGTCTGTAGGAAACTTCCTAAGATTGCCGGCCGGACCGCAGCAGGGGCCTGAACTGTTACCTGTTATCGCCGTCAGGTTTTCCCTGCGCTCGAATCACCTAAGCTGGGTGCATTACATCTTCTTGCGCCAAGTACGGCGCAAGATCCAACGAGAAAAGACCATGAGCGACAACCGACAGTGGGCCCGCGAAGCCATCCGGATCATCGAAGCGGACTTTCAACGCAGTGCCGATACACACTTGATCCCCTTGCCGCTTCCGGGTCTGCCGGGCGTCGAGTTGTACTTCAAGGATGAGTCCAGTCACCCCACCGGCAGCCTGAAACATCGTCTGGCGCGGTCGTTGTTCCTCTATGCGTTGTGTAACGGCTGGCTCAAGCCAGGCGCGCCGGTGATCGAGGCCTCGAGTGGTTCGACGGCGATTTCCGAGGCGTATTTCGCGCGTATGCTGGGTCTGCCGTTCATTGCCGTGATGCCTGCCACCACCTCTCAGGAAAAGATCGCGCAAATCGCCTTCTACGGGGGCAAAAGCCATCTGGTGCAGGATCCAACGCAGATCTACTCCGAGTCCGAACGTCTGGCCAGCGAGAGTGGTGGCCACTTCATCGATCAGTTCACTTTCGCCGAGCGCGCCACTGACTGGCGAGCGAACAACAACATTGCCGAGTCGATCTTCCATCAATTGCGTTTCGAGCGTTACCCGGAGCCAAGCTGGCTGATTTCAAGCCCCGGCACGGGCGGCACGACGGCGACGCTGGGGCGTTATGTACGTTATCGCCAGCATTGCACCCGCGTGTTGTGCGCCGATGCCGAGCGTTCGGTGTTCTTCGATTATTACCAGACTGGCGATGCCAGCCTGCGACTGGACTGCGGTTCGCGGATCGAAGGCATCGGTCGGCCACGGGTCGAGGCGTCGTTCCTGCCCAAGGTGATCGATGCGATGGTCAAAGTACCGGACGCCTTGTCCCTGGCGGCCATGCACTACCTGGCACAGCGTCTGGGGCGACATGTCGGTGGTTCCAGCGGCACCAACCTGATTGGCGCCTTGATGGCGGCGCAACAAATGGTTGCGGCGGGGGAGTCGGGGTCGATCGTGGCGATTCTGTGTGATAGCGGCGAGCGCTACGCGACCACCTACTACGATCAGGATTGGCTTAAGGCTCAGGGGTATGAGTTGAGTGGCTTGATCGACGCGGTCGCAGCGAGTGCCGAGCGCGGTGAAGCGTTACCGGCCAGCGTGTTGCGCGCTGGGATCTGAAATCGTGCAAGCGACGCAAATCCAATGTGGGAGCGTGGCTTGCCCGCGAAGCAGACGCTGCGGTCTAACAGACAAACCGCGTATTCGTTCTTCGCGGGCAAGCCCGCTCCCACAGGAATAACGCTTAGGCCTCGATTCCGAGGATATCCCGCGCCACCGCTTCGGCGATGCGGATCCCGTCGACACCCGCCGACAGAATCCCACCGGCGTAGCCTGCACCTTCGCCGGCCGGGAACAGGCCTTTGACATTCAGGCTCTGCATCGACTCGTTACGGGTGATCCGCAGCGGTGATGAGGTGCGGGTTTCGATCCCGGTCAGCACGGCGTCGTGCAGGGAGTAACCCTTGATTTGCTTCTCGAACGCCGACAAGGCTTCGCGGATGGCTTCGATGGCGTAGTCCGGCAAGGCCAGTGCCAGATCGCCCAGTGCCACGCCTGGCTTGTAGGACGGTTCGACACTACCCAATGCGGTGGACGGTTTGCCTGCGATAAAGTCGCCGACCAATTGCGCCGGAGCTTCGTAGTTGCTGCCACCGAGGATGAACGCGTGGGACTCCAGACGCTCCTGCAACTCGATACCGGCCAGTGGGCCGCCCGGGTAATCCACTTCAGGGGTGATGCCGACCACGATCCCGGAGTTGGCATTACGCTCGTTGCGCGAGTACTGGCTCATGCCGTTGGTGACCACCCGGTTTGGCTCGGAGGTTGCGGCTACCACCGTACCGCCTGGGCACATGCAGAAGCTGTAGACCGAACGACCGTTACTGGCGTGGTGCACCAGTTTGTAGTCGGCCGCGCCGAGTTTCGGGTGACCGGCGTATTTGCCCAGACGCGCGCTGTCGATCAGCGATTGCGGGTGTTCAATGCGGAAACCCACCGAGAACGGCTTGGCTTCCATGTACACACCGCGGCCGTGAAGCATGCGGAAAGTGTCCCGGGCACTGTGGCCGAGGGCGAGGATCACATGTTTTGAACGGATCTGTTCACCGCTGGCGAGCTCGACGCCATTCAACTGGCCGTCTTCGATCAGCACATCGGTAACCCGCTGCTGAAAACGAATTTCGCCGCCCATGGCTTCGATCTGATGGCGCATGTTTTCGACCACACCGGTCAGACGGAACGTCCCGATATGCGGTTTGCTGACGTAAAGGATTTCTTCCGGCGCGCCGGCCTTGACGAACTCGTGTAGAACTTTGCGGCCGTGGTGTTTCGGATCTTTGATCTGGCTGTAAAGCTTGCCGTCGGAGAAGGTGCCCGCGCCACCCTCACCGAATTGCACGTTGGACTCGGGGTTGAGCACGTTTTTGCGCCACAGGCCCCAGGTGTCTTTGGTGCGCTGGCGGACTTCGGTGCCGCGCTCGAGGATGATCGGCTTGAAGCCCATCTGCGCCAGCAACAGCCCGGCGAAAATCCCGCACGGGCCGAAACCGACCACGATCGGCCGCTCACTCAGGTCCTGCGGGGCCTGGCCGACGACTTTGTAGCTGACATCCGGCGCCGGGTTCACGTTACGGTCATCGGCGAACGTGTGCAGCAACCTTGCCTCATCGCGCACGTTAAGGTCGATGGTGTAGATGAAGCACAGTTCGGAAGACTTCTTGCGCGCATCGTAACTGCGCTTGAACAAGGTGAAATCGAGCAAGTCATCACTGGCGATGCCCAGGCGCTGCACGATGGCAGGCCGCAGGTCTTCTTCGGGATGGTCAATGGGCAGCTTGAGTTCGGTGATTCGTAACATGACAGGATCCGGTATGCGGCGCAGAGGTATGCACCGGCAGCTTTACACAAACCGGCGATTATAAGCCCCAACGCCCATTTTTCGTGAGGGTAAAACAGCAGCTCGTCGAATCAGTCGTCGCGCGAGCCACCGAAGTACGCGCAACCGCGCTGTACCTGACCATTGATCCGCAGCTCGGCACTCATGTGCTGCACGCTGCCGCTCACGTTGTCGACGCAACGCTGGGGCGCCGCCCAGAGTTCGACGTGCTGGCCATTGGCTTCGGTGGCGAGGTTGAAGCGCCCTTCACCCAATTGCTCTTCCAGATAAGGCACGGCCAGGGCGGGCTGGCCTTCGCGCTCCAGGACCATACCCTTGCCGCTGGCCTTAAGGCTCCATTCAGGCTTGTGGCCACTGGCACGCAGGATCATGCGCTTGAACTCCGGGTCATCGCAGGCGGTGCTCGAATGTTCGACGCGATAGAGTTTCTGCAAATCAACCTGATCTTCGGTGCCGGCAGTGGCGCTGGTTAACTTGCCTCGCAGGTCGGCGAAAATCTTGCCGGGCTGGTCGGACAGATCCGCTGTTTCCTGTATGACACTAGTGCCGCCGGTGTCATTCACCACGTAGCGACGAGTACCCTGGCACGGCTGGAACAGCAATTTTCCATCGGCGGCGCTGAGTTCGCCCTGCATGCGGGTCAGCCCTGCTTTGGAGGCGGTTTCCGGTTGACTGGCAAACATTTGGCAACCGGCGAACAGCGGCAGCAGGGCAAAAATCGCTATGGAACGGGCAGCACGCATCGAGTGGTCTCCTGACAAGTGCCGTCACGTTACGCAGGCTCGCGGAGCATCACAAGACCAGTGTTGACCAGGACCGTGACGGATAAGGATTTTTCAGCAACATTTTGAACATTAACAAAGGCGCTTCAATGTGGTGCAGAAGCTAAGCTTCGAAACTGTTAAAAAATTGCGAGGGGCAAAAAATGCCATGGAAATGGATTGTGTTGTCATTGGTCATGATGGGCGCGATGCCCAGTCAGGCTGCCGAGATCAACTTTTTGTCGGCCTCGGACTTTATCAAGGTGGACGTACGGCTAAAGGATATCGACAGCCTCAACCCCGATAAGGTGGAGTTGAGCGTCACACTCAGCCCTCAAGCGGCGGAGCGAATGCGCAAGATCAGCCGTGACTCGATGAAGAAACCATTGACCTTGCTGATCAATGGCCAGCGGATTAGCACGGCGACCGTGCAGTCGGAGCTGGGCGCGCAGTTCATGGTTGGGGTGTCACGGGCGATTGCCCGCGACCTTTTGCCCACGTTGATCGATTGACCAGATTCCCGCGCGCCTGATGCTCGATGGCATCAGCCAACGTGATAAGTCTGACCAGTCTGCAAACCTTCCACACTTTTCGCGTAGGCCAGCGCTACGTCAGCGGCCGGAACCGGTTTGAATCCGCGGAAGTACGGCGCGTAGCTGCCCATGGCTTCGATCAGTACGTTTGGGCTCACCGAGTTGATGCGCAGACCACGCGGCAATTCGATAGCCGCTGCGCGGACGAAACTGTCGAGGGCACCGTTGACCATTGCTGCCGAGCTGCCTGTACGAATCGGATCGTGGCTGAGGATGCCGCTGGTGAAGGTGAATGACGCACCATCATTGGCGAAATCTCGGCCGATCAGCAGTAGGTTGACCTGGCCCATCAGTTTGTCTTGCAGGCCCAGGGCGAAGTCTTTTTCGGTCATGTTGGCCAGTGGCACAAAGTTGACGCTGCCGGCGGCACAAATCAGCGCATCGAAGTTGCCGGTCTGTTCGAACAATTTGTGGATTGATGCGCTGTCACTGATGTCGACCCGGAAATCACCGCTCTTGCGGCCGATGCGGATGACTTCGTGGCGCGCTGTCAGTTCGCGATCAATGGCTGAGCCCACGGTACCGCTGGCGCCAATCAGTAGAATTTTCATCGTGCTGTTCCTCAAAGAGTTGGACGAAGTTTCAGTTTAGTGTGGTTTTTTCCATTGATAAGCGCGCTAATAGGCAACCTTTGGTTTTCAAATGGAAACAATCCATGAGCGAAATGGATGATCTGGCGGCGTTCGCGGTACTGATCGAGGCCGGTAGTTTTACCCTGGCAGCGCAGCAACTGGGTTGCAGCAAGGGGCAGTTGTCCAAGCGCATCAGCCAGTTGGAGACGAGATTTTCGGTGGTGTTGCTGCAACGCACTACCCGGCGTTTGAGTCTGACGGCGGCGGGCGCGGCACTGTTGCCGCAAGCTCAGGCGCTGGTGATTCAGGTCGAGCGAGCACGTCAGGCCTTGGCCCGTTTGAAGGACGACATGGCAGGTCCCGTGCGCATTACCGTCCCGGTTTCCCTGGGCGAGACTTTCTTCGATGGCTTGTTGCTGGAGTTTTCCCGGCAGTATCCTGAGGTGCAGATTGAGCTGGAGCTGAACAACAGTTATCGCGATTTGTCCCGGGACGGTTTCGATCTGGCGATTCGCTCGGAAGTGGGCAACGATGAGCGATTGGTGGCCAAACCGCTGCTGGCCTGGCACGAGATGACCTGCGCCAGCCCCGCCTATCTTGAGCAGTACGGCGAGCCGCTGACGCCAGCGGATCTGGCCGAGCACCGCTGCCTGCTCAACAGCCATTACAGCGGCCGTGAAGAATGGCTCTACCACCAGCAACACGAATTGCTCCGGGTCCGTGTCTCCGGGCCGTTTGCCAGTAACCATTACAACCTGCTGAAAAAAGCCGCGCTGGTCGGTGCGGGTATCGCTCGGCTGCCGTCCTACGTGCTGCATAGCGAGTTGGCCGATGGCCGTCTGCGTTGGCTATTACGCGACTATCAGACTCGCAGCATGCCGATGTACCTGGTGCATCCGTATCAGGGCGGCCTGCCCAAGCGTACGCAAGTGCTGGCCGATTACCTGATCGGCTGGTTCAAACGCCGCGGCGAGGCGCTGGATCGGTTGTAGCAGCTGGCGAAGGCTGCTGCTACAAGGAACCATAACGCTTGGCGATCAAATTATCGATCGACAGCACGCCTGGGCCTCTGGCCATCAAATACAGCAGGATCGCTGCCCAAGTGCCGTGAGTCGGGTAGGCATCCGGGTAAACGAAGGTTTGAATGGTCAGCGTCATGCCCAGCAGCGCCAGCGCCGAGAGGCGGGTGGCGAAGCCGAGCAGAATCAGGATCGGAAAAAAATGCTCAGCGAAGGCCGCCATGTGCGCGGCCAACTCCGGTGACAACAGTGGGACGTGGTATTCGCTCTGGAACAACGGCACGGTGGAATCGGCGAGGCGCGGCACGCCCACTTGGAACGTGCCTTCGATGAGATCAATGGCAAAACCTTCGACCTTGGTCTGCCCGGACTTCCAGAACACCGCGGCGATGGAGAAGCGCGCGACAAAAGCGATCAGACTGTGGGGAATCATCTCGAACAACTGAATGACGCGCTCAATCAGGTGAGCGACGGGATTTAGCGGCTCATTGCGGGTGTTCATGGCGATACCTTGTCTTGTCGTTGTAAGTGGGTGATGGCGTTGTGGCTGATCAACAACGCCAGGCATTGGCTCAGATCGAACTCCGGCGCGGCGTCCAGGGCATAGGCCACGGCCTGTTCCAGAGGCCAATCGCCTTGCAGGCTGCGGATGAACATCGTCGAACCGGTGTCGACGGCAAATACCTCGACCTCCAGGCCATTACGCAGAATCAGTGCGCTTTGCCCATGCGATGGGTCGACGTTGGTCAGCGTTTCGTCCTGGTGCGCCGCCCAGAGCGCGACCACGGCATAGGCCGAATTCAGGGTGCTGACCGATGGATGAAGTTGAATATGCAGCTCGCCGAAGGCTTGCGAGTCTGAGGAGAGGACTGCGGCGATCTGCTCATGGCTCAAGGCCTGCGCATCGGCCGCGTGATACGCCTGCACGCGCAGCCTTTCCAGCCGGGCGATGTCTGCCAGATAGGGCACGCTGGCGGCTGGGGCGAAGCCCTCGATGAAGTCGGCGAAATCGTTGCCATAGTCGTTGATCAATGGGCCTTGCGGGGGAAACTGTTGGATGTACAGCCGGGCCATGGCGCGGAAGAACTCTTCTGCGACCAACTGCAAAACCACCGGGTAGCTGTCGGCCAAGGCGTTGATCAGCGAGCTCTGCACGTTATTTCGATAGACCGCGAAACGGCTGGCCGGATCGGCACCGTTAGCGCTGAACAAGCCTGACGGGCAAACCCGTTGCGGGTCGAGCAGGGCGGCGGCGAAGTCCGCTTGAGTGCTCATGGCCGCACCTGCGCGCAACGCAGCAACTCGTCTGCCTGACAGGCTTCGGCGTACAGCACGGAAAATGCGGGCAGATGATTATCGCGCTCAATCAGGGTGGCGATCGGCCCCGT
>JAPLSD010000431.1 GCA_026398835.1 Pseudomonas sp. | reverse complement strand
ATGAGCTGGCGCCGCATGTCACACCGGTGATTCCTGCACCGACAGCTGCTCAGCAAGCGGTAGAGCTGCTGGTTGTCGAGCCGGTTTCGGTTGTTGAGCCGGTTATTGCTGAGTTGGTTGTTGAGCCCGATGTTCCAGAGGTTGTGATTGCCGCATTTGTTGCGCCTGAACCTGTCCCGGCTCCAGCTCCAGTACTTGCGCCAGTCGCAGCACCGGTTGTTGCTGCGCCTGTTGTGCCAGTACCTGCCGCGCCGATCGAATCGCCTGTCGCCGCTGAACCGGCTCGCGCCAGCAGTGAAGAAAGCAAAGTCGGCTTCTTTGCCCGCCTCAAGCAAGGCCTGTCCAAGACCAGCGCCAGCATCGGCGAGGGCATGGCCAGCCTGTTTCTCGGCAAGAAGCTGATCGATGACGAACTGCTGGAAGACATCGAAACCCGTCTGCTGACCGCCGACGTTGGCGTCGAAGCGACTTCGGTGATTATCCAGAGCCTGACCCAGAAGGTCGCACGTAAACAGCTGGCCGACGCCGATGCGCTCTACAAGTCTCTGCAGGCCGAGCTTGCGAACATGCTCAAGCCCGTCGAGCAGCCACTGAAAATCACCTCTCAGAACAAGCCGTTCGTGATTCTGGTAGTCGGCGTCAACGGTGCCGGCAAAACCACCACCATCGGTAAGCTGGCGAAGAAACTGCAACTCGAAGGCAAGAAAGTCATGCTCGCGGCGGGTGATACCTTCCGCGCCGCGGCGGTCGAACAATTGCAGGTCTGGGGCGAGCGCAACAAGATTCCGGTGATCGCCCAGCATACGGGGGCCGATTCCGCTTCGGTGATCTTCGATGCGGTACAGGCCGCCAAAGCCCGTGGTATCGATGTGTTGATCGCCGACACCGCTGGTCGCCTGCACACCAAAGACAACCTGATGGAAGAACTGAAGAAGGTTCGCCGGGTCATTAGTAAGCTCGACGGCGATGCGCCGCACGAAGTGCTGCTGGTGCTCGACGCCGGTACGGGTCAGAACGCGATCAGCCAAGCCAAACAATTCCATCAGACGGTCGAGCTGACCGGTCTGGCGTTGACTAAGCTCGACGGCACGGCCAAAGGCGGGGTGATTTTCGCTCTGGCCAAGCAATTTGGTCTGCCTATTCGCTACATCGGTGTCGGTGAAGGCATCGATGATCTGCGTACTTTTGAAGCCGAACCCTTTGTCCAGGCACTTTTTGCCGAGCGGGAGCGTTAATGATTCGTTTCGAACAGGTCGGTAAACGCTATCCGAACGGACACGTCGGCTTGCATGAGCTGAGCTTTCGAGTCCGTCGGGGCGAATTCTTGTTTGTCACCGGCCATTCCGGCGCCGGTAAAAGCACCTTGTTACGGCTGTTACTGGCCATGGAGCGCCCGACCACCGGCAAATTGCTGCTCGCCGGTCAGGATCTGGGTCAGATCAGCAACGCACAGATTCCTTTCCTGCGTCGGCAGATTGGCGTGGTGTTCCAGAACCACCAGTTGCTGTTCGATCGCACGGTATTCAACAACATCGCTTTGCCGTTGCAGATTCTTGGCCTGTCCAAGGCTGAAATCGCCAAGCGCGTGGACTCGGCCCTGGAGCGCGTGGCGCTTTCAGACAAGACCGATCTGTACCCAGGCGACCTGTCCACAGGTCAGCAACAGCGCGTCGGCATTGCCCGCGCCATCGTTCACCGTCCGGCCCTGTTATTGGCGGACGAACCGACCGGTAACCTCGACCCGCGCCTGGCGGCGGAAATCATGGGTGTATTCGAAGACATCAACCGGCTGGGCACCAGCGTGCTGATCGCCAGTCACGACTTGGCGTTGATTGCCCGTATGCGCCACCGCATGCTGACCCTGCAGCGCGGCCGTCTGATCGGTGACGGGGAGGCTGGGGAATGAGTGCGACACGCAGTCCAAAAGTTTCCGAGCGCGTGGCGCCGAAAGCCGCCGACCCGCAACCACAGAAGAAAAAACGCGACGATGATGACGGCCCGGATTTCAGCACCTTGCTGCATGCCTGGATCGAAAGTCACCGTGCCAGCCTGCTGGACAGCCTGCGTCGCTTGGGTAAACAGCCGATTGGTAGCTTCTTTACCTGTCTGGTGATGGCGGTTGCCCTCAGCTTGCCGATGGGCCTGTCGCTGCTGCTGAACAACGTCGAGCGTCTCGGCGGCTCCTGGCAGCGTGCGGCGCAGATTTCCCTGTACCTGCAACTCGATGCCAGCGCCAACGAAGGCGAGCAACTGCGCGAGCAGATCAAAGGCCTGCCGGGTGTGGCAGATGCCGAATTCATTAGCCGTGATCAGGCGCTGGAAGAGTTTCAAAAGCAGTCCGGGCTGGGCGAGGCGCTCAAAGAGCTGCCGCAGAACCCATTGCCGGGCGTGGTTCTGGTGACCCCGAATCAAGTCGATAAGCCAACCCTTGAAGCATTAAGACAAAGACTTTCCGAGCTGCCGAAGGTGCAACAGGCGCAACTTGATCTAGTCTGGGTCGAGCGTTTGGCAGCAATTCTCAAGCTGGGCGACCGTTTTGTGTTCGGTCTGACCGTGCTTTTGGTTTCTGCATTACTTTTGGTGATAGGCAATACCATTCGTCTTCATATTGAAAACCGCCGCACAGAGATAGAAGTGATTAAACTCGTCGGCGGCACTGACAGCTATGTGCGTAGGCCCTTTCTATATATGGGGGCGCTTTATGGCTTCGGTGCAGGGATTTTTTCCTGGGGTGTATTGGCGTTCGGCCTCGACTGGCTGAACGATGCGGTTGTCGGGCTGGCCGGTTTGTACGGCAGTGATTTTGCGCTGGCCGGTGTGCCACCCGCCGATGGTCTGTCACTCTTGCTTGGCGCGGTGCTGTTAGGGTATATCGGTGCATGGATTGCGGTAGCACGCCACCTACGGGAGCTTGCACCGAAGTAGTGTCTTTTTGCTTGTATTGACCTTTCAGCTTTCTGGGGAACTTGTCCTACGGTTCCCGGTCAATTTTCGCAGTGCTGAACTGCACGAGTTATGTGAGTCGGAGGTTTTTTCGTATGACCACTTCTTTGCAACCTGCATATGCTTTAGTCCCAGGCGCAAACCTGGAGGCTTATGTGCACACGGTGAACAGCATTCCATTGCTGACACCGGAGCAGGAGCGTGAACTGGCCGAGAGTCTCTACTATGAGCAGGATTTGGGGGCGGCTCGGCAGATGGTGCTCGCCCACCTGCGT
>JAPLSD010000296.1 GCA_026398835.1 Pseudomonas sp. | reverse complement strand
GAAAACCGCTGACGGCAAAACGGAAGTGATCCCGACCGTGGCCGCCAAGGGCCGCGGCGAGCGTGAAATCAACGCGGTGAAAGTCGGCCTGGCCCTCTATGAAGGCGACAAAAAAGTCGGCGACGTGAAACCGGTCGCCATGGAGCGCGGTGAAGCCGCAGTGCTCTACGTCACCGGCAGCGGCAGCAGCCTGTCGCCAGTCTGGGTAAAACGTCCGGTCTCGACGCGCTAATGGATTCGTCGGGTAGCCGTTGAACGGCTGCCCGACACGGAACAAGAACAAGAGTGAAACGACAGAACGCAGTAGCTCTGACCTATTTCGATTCAAGGAGAAACAACATGATTCCGGTGATCTTGTCAGGTGGTAGTGGCTCACGTCTTTGGCCGCTTTCGCGTAAGCAATTCCCCAAGCAATTCCTCGCCCTGACCGGCGAGCAGACGCTGTTCCAGCAGACCCTCGAGCGTCTGGTGTTCGACGGTATGGACACGCCGATCGTGGTCTGCAATAAGGACCACCGCTTCATCGTCAACGAGCAACTGAACAGCCGCAATCTCGACACCCAACGCATCCTGATGGAACCGTTCGGCCGCAACACTGCGCCGGCCGTGGCCCTGACCGCGATGATGCTGGTCAACGAAGGCCGCGACGAGTTGATGCTGGTGCTACCGGCCGACCACGTGCTTGAAGACCAGAAAGCCCTGCAATGCGCACTGGCCCTGGCCACGGTGGCTGCGGAAAATGGCGAGATGGTGCTGTTCGGCGTACCGGCGACCAAACCGGAAACCGGCTACGGCTACATCAAATCGACCAACGATTCGCTGCTGCCGGAAGGGGTTAGCCGCGTGTCGCACTTCGTCGAAAAACCTGACGTAAAACGCGCCACCGAGTTTGTTAACGCCGGCGGCTATTTCTGGAACAGCGGCATGTTCCTGTTCCGCGCCAGCCGCTTCCTGGAAGAGCTGAAAAAGCACGACCCGGACATCTACGACACCTGCCTGCTGACCCTGGAACGCAGCGTGCAGGATGCTGACACCGTCGACATCGACGCAGCCACCTTCGCCTGCTGCCCAGACAATTCCATCGACTACGCGGTGATGGAAAAAACCCAGCGCGCCTGCGTCGTGCCGCTGACCGCCGGCTGGAGCGATGTCGGCTGCTGGGCGTCGCTGTGGGAGGTCAATGAAAAAGACGCCAACGGCAACGTCACCAAAGGCGACGTGGTGATCCAGGACAGCCGCAATTGCATGATCCACGGCAACGGCAAACTGGTGTCGGTGATCGGCCTGGAAAACATCGTCGTGGTCGAAACCAAAGACGCCATGATGATCGCCCACAAGGACAAGGTTCAGGGCGTCAAACAGATGGTCAACACACTCAACGAGCAAGGCCGCAACGAAACCCAGACCCACTGCGAGGTCTACCGGCCATGGGGTTCCTATGACTCGGTGGACATGGGTGGCCGCTTCCAGGTCAAGCGCATTTCGGTCAAACCGGGCGCGTGCCTGTCCTTGCAGATGCACCACCACCGCGCCGAACACTGGATCGTGGTCAGCGGCACCGCCGAAGTGACCTGCGACGAAAACGTGTTCCTGCTCACTGAAAACCAGTCGACCTACATCCCGATCGCCTCGGTCCACCGCTTGCGCAACCCGGGCAAGATCGCCCTGGAAATCATCGAAGTGCAATCGGGCAGCTACCTGGGCGAAGACGATATCGAGCGTTTTGAAGATATCTACGGTCGCTCCAACCCAATCGAACGCGGCGTATCGGTGAAAACCATCGCGCAGTGATAGATCGGTAATACCGCTCAACAAGAAGCCCCCGTCCAGCCGACTGCGTCCCCATCCGTAGTGGGTGGGTCGGGGGCTTTTTTTGGTTTGATCGTTCCCACGCTCTGCGTGGTAATGAATCCCGTGACGCTCTGCGTCACAGCGGACGAAGAGCGTCCAGAGCGTGGGAACGATCTTGTGGTCAATCGCACCTACGCTTGGGTAGGATGGTCTCTTCACTTCCCGAGGTTTGCCTCATGTTCATCGGCGTTCTGCTGGTCATTACCTGGCTGATACTGCTGCTGCGTTATCCGGACAAGGCCTTGCCGGTGTCGCTGGCGGCGGCGATTGGGCTGGGTCTGGTGGCGGTGTGGGTGGTCTGGCTGGACAACCGCGAACTCAAGCAACTGGCACGACTGGAGTTGCGCATCACTTATGCGCCCGAGCATTGTCCGGCGGATCGTCCGCTGCAATTGAAAATGAACAATG
>JAPLSD010000128.1 GCA_026398835.1 Pseudomonas sp. | reverse complement strand
CGAACCGATTTTCGAAAAACCATTGAAGGACATTTCCTTCGGCCAGGTGCTGATGCGCCTGTTCCAGACCGCACGGCGCTTCAACATGGAAGTGCAACCGCAGTTGGTTCTTTTGCAGAAAACCTTGCTGAACATCGAAGGTCTGGGCCGTCAGTTGTACCCGGACCTGGACCTGTGGAACACCGCCCAGCCGTTCCTCGAACGCTGGATGCGCGATCGGGTCAGCCCCAAAGCCTTACTGGGCAACCTGCAGAGTCAGGTCGAGCAACTGCCACACCTGGCCAACATGACCCGCGACCTGCTCGAACGCATGTCGCACCCCCCTGTGTCCAATTCGCCACCACAGTGGCACAAACGCAAGGACGACGTGTTCCTGCGCCTGCTCGGTACTGCACATCTGGCTGGCGGCACGATACTCGCGGCCGGTGGACCGTTGAATGAATGGGGGCATTGGCCGGCCGGAATCATGATTGCCGTCGGTTTGTATCTGGTCGTGCGCCGATAGCCAGTGGCGCAAGGTGCTGGCACACTGTTCTACATCGCCGAGGCACAGCAATGAGCGCTGAACCCGGTTGTCGGAGTCGAAGATGAAAGAATGGCTGGATGAGATCAAATGGGACAGCGACGGCCTGGTGCCGGCGATTGCCCAGGATCACAAAACCGGGCGCGTGCTGATGATGGCCTGGATGAACCGCGAAGCGCTGGAGCTGACCGCCGCTGAGAACCGGGCCATCTACTGGTCCCGTTCCCGTGGCAAGCTGTGGCGCAAGGGTGAAGAGTCCGGGCATGTGCAAACACTGCACGAGATGCGCCTGGACTGTGACGCCGATGTGATCATCCTGATGGTCGAACAGATCGGTGATATTGCCTGCCACACCGGCCGCCAAAGCTGCTTCTACCGCGTCTATGAAAACGGCGACTGGAAGACCGTCGACCCGGTGCTCAAAGACCCGCACGCCATCTACAAGGCTGGACACTGACCATGAGCGATACCCTGACCCGTCTGGCCCAAGTGCTGGAAGAGCGCAAAGGCGCTGCGGCCGACACTTCCTATGTCGCCAGCCTGTACCACAAGGGCTTGAACAAGATTCTGGAAAAAGTCGGCGAGGAGTCGGTGGAAACCATCATCGCCGCCAAGGACGCCGCCATCAGCGGTGACTGCAGCGATGTGATATACGAAACCGCCGATTTGTGGTTCCACAGTCTGGTCATGCTCGCCCAACTGGGGCAGCATCCACAGGCCGTGCTGGACGAGCTGGAGCGGCGCATCGGTACGTCCGGGCACGTCGAGAAGGCTTCGCGCCCGTCCGCTTGAATAACACTTATAAGAGAGGAGTTGCAGCATGGGCATTTTTGACTGGAAACACTGGATCGTCATCCTGGTTGTCGTGGTGTTGGTGTTCGGCACCAAGAAGCTTAAAAACCTCGGCACTGACGTCGGTGAGTCGATCAAGGGCTTTCGCAAGGCCATGAACGACGAAGAAAAACCTGCCGATCCGACGGTGACACCGGCCCAACCAGTACCGCCAGCGCAGCCACAATCTTCGTCGCTGAACGAACCGCACACTATCGACGTGCAGGCACATAAAGTCGAAGAGCCGATCCGCAAAGACTCGTGAGCACTGACTAATGTTTGGTATCAGCTTCTCTGAACTGCTGCTCGTCGGCCTCGTCGCCTTGCTGGTGCTCGGCCCCGAGCGTCTGCCGGGTGCTGCGCGAACGGCCGGCCTATGGATCGGGCGTCTGAAGCGCAGCTTTAACGCGATCAAACAGGAAGTTGAACGTGAAATCGGTGCCGACGAGATTCGCCGGCAACTGCACAACGAACACATTCTGTCGCTGGAAGAGGAAGCGCGGAAGATCCTCGCGCCGCAACAGCAGACGCCGACCACCTTCGAGCCAGTAGCGGAGCAGACGATCCATGCGCCTGCGCCGATCACGGCTGCCGTCGAGTCAAAACCTGCGGTGACAGCTGTCAGCCCTGTTGAACCGATTGTCAGCGCAACTCCGACAGAACCCGTTTCTCCTGCGGCGGCACCCAGTACGCCTGCCCCCCACGACCCAACTTTGCCACCGCGAGCCCCATGAGCGCTGATAAACCGGAAAACGACCAGCACATGCCGCTGGTTTCGCACCTCACCGAGTTGCGCACCCGCCTGCTGCGTTGTGTCGCGGCGATCTTCCTGATCTTCGCCGGGCTGTTTGCCTTCACCCAGCAGATCTACACCTTCGTCTCCATCCCGCTACGCCAGTACCTGCCGGCGGGCGCGACGATGATCGCCACCGATGTGTCCTCGCCGTTCCTCACGCCACTCAAGCTGACGATGATGGTCTCGCTGTTTTTAGCGATCCCGGTAATCCTGCATCAGATCTGGGGCTTTATCGCGCCGGGTCTGTACAAGCACGAGAAACGTATTGCGGTGCCATTGCTGGTTTCGAGCATTCTGCTGTTCTACACCGGGATGGCTTTCGCCTACTTCCTCGTGTTCCCGCTGATCTTCAAGTTCTTCGCCTCGGCCACCCCGGCCGGCGTGGAAATGATGACTGACATCACCAGTTACCTCGATTTCGTCATGACGCTGTTCTTCGCCTTCGGCGTAGCCTTCGAAATCCCGGTGGCGGTGGTGCTGCTGGTGTGGATCGGCGTGGTCGACGTCAAATACCTGAAGAAAATCCGCCCGTATGTGGTCATCGGCTGCTTCGTGGTCGGCATGATCCTCACCCCGCCGGATATCTTCTCGCAGACGTTGCTCGCGGTGCCGATGTGGCTACTGTTCGAAATCGGCATTCTCTTCGGCAGCCTGATCAGCAAACGCGGCGAGCATCCCGACGACCAACCCGCCGACAGCGACCATAACGACCAGCCGCCAGCGACCCAGCCGTGAACCTGCTGCTCCTCGAAGAGGCCGACTTCATTGCGGCCGACCGGGTGATCCTGCGCGACCGACGCCTGACGCACATGCAGGAAGTCCATCGCTCGG
>JAPLSD010000716.1 GCA_026398835.1 Pseudomonas sp. | reverse complement strand
GCCATTGAAGCCAAGTGCGAGAACGTCGCTATCGACGTACTGGCCCTTGAGCAGCTGGCAGATTTTGCCGAGAAGAATGTTTCCCTGACCATCGTGGGTCCGGAAGTGCCACTGGTGGCCGGTGTTGTCGATCTGTTCCGCTCACGCGGTCTGGATTGCTTCGGTCCGACCGCGGGCGCTGCTCAACTGGAAGGTTCCAAAGCATTCACCAAAGATTTCCTGGCTCGCCACAAGATTCCGACCGCCGACTACCAGAACTTCACCGAAATCGAGCCTGCCCTGGCTTATCTGCGTGAAAAAGGCGCACCGATCGTGATCAAGGCCGACGGCCTGGCCGCCGGTAAAGGCGTGATCGTCGCCATGACCCTGGTCGAAGCCGAAGACGCCGTACGTGACATGCTCGCCGGCAATGCTTTCGGCGAAGCTGGCTCGCGCGTGGTCATCGAAGAATTCCTCGACGGCGAAGAAGCCAGCTTCATCGTCATGGTCGACGGCAAGAACGTTCTGCCAATGGCCACCAGCCAGGACCACAAACGCGTCGGCGACGGCGACACCGGCCCGAACACGGGCGGCATGGGTGCCTACTCCCCTGCCCCGGTGGTCACCGCCGAAGTGCATCAGCGCGTGATGGATCTGGTGATCTGGCCGACCGTGCGTGGCATGGCCGAGGAAGGCAACGTCTACACCGGTTTCCTCTATGCCGGTCTGATGATCGACAAGGCTGGCAATCCGAAAGTCATCGAGTTCAACTGCCGCTTCGGCGATCCGGAAACCCAACCGGTAATGCTGCGTCTGCAGTCAAGCCTGGTGCTGCTGATCGAAGCGGCTCTGGCTCAAGCGCTGGACAAGGTTGAAGCGCAATGGGATCCACGTCCAAGCGTGGGTGTCGTTCTGGCAGCCGGCGGCTATCCTGGTGATTACGCCAAAGGCGTAGCCATTGAAGGTCTGGATGCAGCGGCCACACTGGAGGGCAAAGTCTTTCACGCTGGTACCGCACTGAAAGATGGTCAGGTGGTTACCGCTGGCGGCCGAGTGCTCTGCGCCACCGCTTTGGGTCAGAGCGTCGACGCGGCTCAACAACAAGCTTACAAACTGGCAGCCAAAATCGATTGGCAAGGCTGCTTCTACCGCAAGGACATTGGCTACCGAGCCATTGCCCGCGAGCGTGGCGAAAATCAGGAATAAGCTATCCATTTGGCTAGGCAAGGGCCCTTGGCCCTTGCCGCACTATTCCAGCCCCGCGCATAGTTGTAATCTGGCATCAACCTACGAAGGGATTTCGCCGTGCGCTGGCTCAGGATTGCCATAGGTTTCACCGTCAGTCTGCTGACTCTGCTCTGTTTGCTACCGGTTCAGGCCGCGCAAGGCAGTGGCTGGGCGGTATTGCTCGACGAAACGGCCGACCTGCAACTGAGCGACATCCGTTCTGCCCGCTTTACCAATCAATTCAGCCCGATCGAACTGAACCAGTTGACCGCTGCCGAGCCAGACGGCGCCTTATGGCTGCGCTTCAAACTCCAGCCGGGCAAACACGAGCAACTGCTGCGCATTTTCGCGCCAGATCTGGCTCACCTTAATTTATACGTGCTCGACGACGACAAGCTGATCGAGCAAGTGAACACCGGCACCGATCAGCCACAGGCCGAGAGACCGCTGCCCAGCAGCGACTTCATGCTGCCGCTGCCGCAAAGTCAAAAAACCCTCGACGTGTATTTGCGGCTGGTTTCCGAGCACGAGCTACGTCCTTACATCACCTTGCAATCGGCGGTCATGACCGCAGCCGATCAAGGTCAGACATTGATCTATGGTCTGCTGTTCGGCTGTTTGGCGATGCTGATCCTGCATAACCTGACGCGCTACGCCTACACCCGCTCCCGAAGCAGCGTATGGCTGGCCGCCTGCGAAGGTCTGTTACTGCTCAGTCTGCTTCTGCTACTGAATCTGGCCGGCCCCTGGCTGCCGGACTGGCACGCAGTACAAACGCCTGGCGCGTATCTGGCCTTGCTGTTTACAGCGCCTTGCGGCCTGATGTTCGCCTACCGATTCTTCGCCCCCCTTGGGCCCCATCCGCTGAACAAACTGTTACTGGGCAACATCCTGTTCATCACCGTGTGCAGCCTGCTGCTGCTATTCGTCGATACCCTGCCGCTGAACATCATTACCTACGCCTTGGTGGCCCTCGCTGGCTTGAGCATGCTGTTCGTCGCCGCTTATCACTGGCAGAAAGGCTACCGCCCGGCACGCCTGTTCGTTGTGGCCATGGTGATTTTCAACATCGGTACCCTGATCATTCTGCCAGCATTGTTGGGACTGACGCTGGTGGCTCCGCAAGGTCTGATCATGACGTTGTTGAGCTTCATCTGCATCAGCGGCCTGCTGATGAGCATCGCTCTGGGTGAACGTCAGCGCAGCATCACCGAAAACCGTTTCAGCATCAGCCGCGACCTGGCTGCCAGCAACGCCGAGATCAACGCCAAAGCCGAATTCCTGGCGAAAATCAGCCACGAAATCCGCACACCGATGAATGGTGTGCTGGGCATGACCGAGTTGCTGCTGGGCACTCCGCTGTCCGTCAAACAGCGGGACTACGTGCAGACCATCCATAGCGCCGGCAACGAACTGCTCACTTTGATCAACGAGATTCTCGACATCTCCAAGCTCGAGTCCGGGCAAATCGAACTGGACGATGTGCAGTTCGACCTCAACGCCCTGATCGAAGACTGTCTGTGTATTTTCCGCGCCAAGGCCGAGCAGCAAAATGTAGAGCTGATCAGTTTTATTCAACCGCAAGTACCGCGGGTGATCAGCGGCGACCCCACACGCTTGCGTCAGACACTGCTGAGCCTGCTGGAAAACGCACTGAAGAAAACCGACGAAGGCGAAATCCTGATCGTCGTCGCCCTCGACGAACGCAGTGCCAAACCGCGGCTACGCATCGCGGTACAAGACAGCGGCGCACCGATGGACGCCAGCGAACGCGACGCCTTGCTGCACGCCGAATTGCACAGCAAAAACTTCCTCGCTGCTACGCGCTTGGGTGGCAACCTGGGATTGCTCATCGCCCGCCAGTTGATCCTGCTGATGCACGGTGAGTTCGGAATCAAAAGCGGCAACAACAGCGGCAGCACACTCTGGCTGACCTTGCCCCTGGACCCGGAACGTCTTGAACACCCAACCTGCGACCTTGATGGCCCGCTGCAAGGCGCCCGAGTGCTGGTGGTGGATGACAACGACACCTGCCGCAAAGTCCTGGTGCAGCAATGCAGCGCCTGGGGGTTGAACGTCAGTGCGGTCCCTTCCGGCAAGGAGGCGCTGGCCCTGTTGCGGACCAAGGCACACCTGCGCGACTACTTCGACGTGGTCCTGCTCGACCAGAACATGCCCGGCATGACTGGCATGCAGCTGGCGGCGAAGATCAAGGAAGACCCAAGCCTGAACCACGATATTCTGCTGATCATGCTCACAGGCATCAGCAACGCGCCGAGCAAGATCATCGCGCGCAATTGCGGGGTCAAACGCATCCTGGCCAAACCGGTCGCCGGCTACACCCTCAAGACCACCCTGGCCGACGAGCTGACCCAACGCAACAAAGGGTTTGTCGTGCCCCATCACGCGCCAGGCGCGCCTGTACCCATCCAGGTGCCCAGCGATTTCCGCATCCTCGTCGCGGAAGACAACAGCATCTCGACCAAAGTCATTCGCGGCATGCTTGGCAAGCTCAACCTGCAACCGGACACCGCCAGCAACGGCGAAGAAGCCCTGCACGCAATGAAAACCCAGCGTTACGATCTAGTGCTGATGGATTGTGAAATGCCGATTCTCGACGGTTTTTCCGCCACGCAGCAACTGCGCGCCTGGGAACTCGGTAACCAGCGTCTGCGCACGCCGGTAGTGGCCCTGACGGCGCACATTCTGACCGAGCACAAGGAGCGCGCACGCCAGGCCGGCATGGACGGGCACATGGCCAAACCGGTCGAGCTGTCGCAACTTCGTGAGTTAATCGAGCATTGGGTTGCACAACGCGATTTGCAAAATCAGCCAACGGTTCAAACCTCCTGAGCCGACAGACTGCGCAACGCCTGATAGACTCTGCGACGCCCTCCTTCGCTGTGAGCTCCAACCATGCTCCACGTGCTGTTCAGCGTTTACCTCAAGATGCTGGTGCTCTTTAGCCCCTTCTTCGTTCTGTCCTGCTTCATCAGTCTGACTCGCGGCTATTCCAGCAAGGAACGCCGACGCCTGGCCTGGAAAGTCGCCCTCGCGACCCTGGTTTCCAGCGTCTTGCTGTACTTGTTCGGACGGGTGATTTT
>JAPLSD010000412.1 GCA_026398835.1 Pseudomonas sp. | reverse complement strand
ATTTATTTAGAAATAGAAGCTGGCATGCAGGCTGCAATAGTCTGAGTAACCAAAGGCGTAATGACAGAAGCGCCTTTCTTCCGAATGACCACCCGTGTGGGAGGAGCTTCAGGATGAATTGCCGACGTCTCGCCCAGTTGCTTATTTCGCCTCTGCATCTGCAGCAGGGGTTGTTTGCAAGTCTGGCGCTGCTTGTCACGCTGATGGGTGGTCAGCAGTTCCAACGTTGGGATCAGAGCCAGCAGCAAGTGGCGCCACACTTGATACATCACGCCACGCAAACCCATTTCAGCGCGGTCAGCAGCCAGTTTGCTGACTCCGTACCGATGCACTTGATGGATGTCGACCAGGCTCAACCCGTGACTGAGTCCGTTCCTCAGGAGCGTTGGGTGTTTTAGGCATAAGACTTGGCGTGGGATAGCTGCGCCGGGAATCGCAACACCGGCAACACCTCTACCAGACGCGTAAGGAGAATCACCATGTTGAGCTGGGCAATCACATTCTTGATCATTGCCATTGTGGCTGCAGTATTGGGCTTCGGTGGTATCGCGGGCACCGCCACGGGTATCGCCAAGATTCTCTTTGTCGTGTTCCTGGTGATGTTCATTGCTTCCTTTTTCTTTGGCCGTCGCGGCCGAGGATGAACATGAGCGTTTCGTTAAAGACGCTGAGTTCTACTCTGGAAAGAAGCCCGAACCCTTTGCTTCTTTCCTTTTGCGCCACCCGAGGAAGGCAGGCGCATGACCAAGGGGCTGGGACGTTCTGATCGATGTGAGATCGGAGTGATCCAGGGGTACATGGGGTGCCTGCGCAAGGGCCGGGTCAGGAAAAAGCTGTGCTGCAAGTTCGCGAGTCGTTGAGGGCTTGGCAGGCTTGCGGCGTGCTTTAACACGCAAAGGCTTGTTCTAGAGCTATCCGCTGGATCCTCACGCTCTCAGTCTCTAAAAAATCCTTTCTTTGTTTTTCTCAACCGTTTCGCGGTGTTCCATCGCGACCGTATATCGAGAAACCTGGCTCTGATTCGGCTCTGTTTTCGCTCCTCGTTACCGGGTATTTCCAAAATTTTCGTCGTTATTCATGCCGCCAATATCTCCCGCATGTCGCCTGTAATGGCCGGTTCATGGCGCTTATGACCGCATGAGTGTCGTATTCGAACCGGTTAGGACGATGGGTTAGTTTGAAAAAACTCATGCCGATTCGGCATAGGGTAGGCGTTTACGGCATTAGACGCGCCCCTCTCGCATCGGAATAGTTGCGCCTTTTTTCGCCTGTAGAGAGCTGTAAATGCTCGCTCGCGGTGACCTTATACGGGGGCAGATGCACAGACTTTTTCGCTCTTGAGTGTTCCAGTTTGCGCATCTTCCCGAGTCCACTTATAAGAAAGGGTAATGATATGAAGAAGGCAAAGCTTAGCCTCGCCTGGCAGATCCTCATCGGTCTGGTGCTGGGGATTGCAATTGGGGCGGTGCTCAACCATTTCAGTGCCGAAAAAGCCTGGTGGATCAGCAACGTCCTGCAACCAGCGGGCGATATCTTTATCCGTCTGATCAAGATGATCGTGATCCCGATTGTGATTTCGTCGCTGATCGTTGGTATTGCCGGTGTCGGCGACGCGAAAAAGCTCGGGCGCATTGGTCTCAAGACCATCCTTTACTTCGAAGTGGTCACCACCATCGCGATTCTGGTCGGTCTGGTACTGGCGAACGTATTCCATCCCGGTACCGGGATTGATATGAGCACTCTGGGCACTGTGGATATTTCCAAGTACCAGGCGACTGCCGCCGAGGTTCAGCATGAACACGCGTTCATCGAAACCATCCTCAACCTGATCCCGTCGAACATCTTTGCCGCCATGGCGCGTGGCGAGATGCTGCCGATCATTTTCTTCTCGGTGTTGTTCGGCCTCGGCTTGTCGAGCCTGAAGCCCGATCTGCGCGAACCGCTGGTGAAGATGTTCCAGGGCGTGTCGGAAAGCATGTTCAAAGTCACCCACATGATCATGAACTACGCCCCGATCGGCGTTTTCGCACTGATCGCGGTGACCGTCGCCAACTTTGGCTTCGCTTCCCTGGTCCCGCTGGCCAAACTGGTGATCCTGGTTTACGTGGCGATCGCGTTCTTCGCCTTCGTAGTGCTGGGCCTGATTGCTCGCCTGTTCGGTTTCTCGGTGATCAAGCTAATGCGCATCTTCAAGGATGAGCTGGTCCTCGCCTACTCCACCGCAAGCTCCGAGACAGTGCTGCCTCGCGTGATTGAGAAGATGGAAGCCTACGGTGCGCCGAAAGCCATTTGCAGCTTTGTGGTGCCGACCGGCTACTCCTTCAACCTTGACGGCTCGACCCTGTATCAAAGTATCGCGGCGATCTTCATCGCGCAGCTGTATGGCATCGACCTGTCCATCAGCCAGCAATTGCTGCTGGTGCTGACCCTGATGGTCACCTCCAAAGGTATCGCCGGTGTTCCAGGTGTCTCCTTTGTGGTGCTGCTGGCGACGCTGGGCAGCGTGGGTATTCCATTGGAAGGCCTGGCGTTCATCGCCGGTGTCGACCGCATCATGGACATGGCCCGTACCGCGCTGAACGTGATCGGCAACGCCCTCGCGGTGTTGGTCATCTCTCGTTGGGAAGGCATGTACGACGACGCCAAAGGCGAGCGCTACTGGAACTCCCTGCCGCACTGGCGCAGCAAAGAGCCGCTGCCAGCCGGCGAGACGTCTAACAACTAAGGTCCTTCAGACCGCCTACAACAAACCCCGGGAAACCGGGGTTTGTTGTTTCTGGCAACTGACCGCTATCATTCGT
>JAPLSD010000503.1 GCA_026398835.1 Pseudomonas sp. | reverse complement strand
TTGAAAACGCTGCCGATAACACGTCCTTTGCCGACGACGAAGTCCAGGCTAGCGCCCCCCATGCCGTCACCGGCTATTGCTCCTTCAAACTCGGCGCCTTCGAACTGTCGCGCGACGAGTATTTTGCCCGTATCACCTGGCCCGCCAAAGGTCAGACCCGTTCGCACCTGATTCCGGTCGATGCCTTCCTGCGCGCCATGATGCGCGACGTGGCCTGGGGCTTTTTTTATGGTTGGGTCAACTTCGACCACGTCATTGGCACCCGTAATTACTATGGCAAAGTCGACCTGTACGCCGGCACCTTCAATGGCACGCTCAAGGCCGCAGGCGTCAATTACACCGAAAACTTTGAAACACCGCTGATCATGGCGACCTTCAAAGCCATCCTGCGGGACTGGACCAACGCCACGTTTGACCCGTTCGCGGCGCCGGAAGAAACCGGTTCGGCATTTGGTCGCAAGAACGGCAACAACATCGAAGCCATCGAGCGTTTCCGCATCGCCACCAAACGCATGCCTGGCCTGAAAGATGACTCGCCGCTGCGTAACGATTTGCCGGTCAATCGCCAGTTCATCGACGTTCCTCAGGATGAGCCGGAAGTGCACGCGGCAGAAGGTTTCGAAGGTGAGTTGCATGCCTTCAGCCTGTTCAAGTACCTGTCGCGCTCCGACGTGACCTGGAACCCGTCGGTGACCTCGGTGTGCAAGGCCAGTCTGTTCTGCCCGACCACTGAAGAATTCATCCTGCCGGTGTTCCATGGCAATGACCGGGTCGAGTGGTTTCTGCAGTTGTCCGATGAAATCCTCTGGGACGTCGGCGACAAGGATGACGGCAACCCGCGCGCCCGCATCACCATGCGTGCCGGCGATATATGCGCCATGCCGGCGGACATTCGCCACCAGGGCTATTCGACGAAGCGCTCGATGCTGCTGGTGTGGGAAAACGCCACGCCGAACCTGCCGCAACGCTACGAAAGCGGTGAGCTCAAGCCGTATGCGCCATCGGCGCGGCGCGAGGAAAATATTATGCAAAATCAGCTTTATATCGATGGCCGATTCGTTGATGCGGTCGCCGGCGGCACCATCGACGTCGTCTCGCCCCATGACGGCTCATTGATCACCCGAGTCGCCGCCGCCGAAGCCGCTGACATCGAGCTTGCCGTCGCCGCTGCCAAACGTGCTTTCCCGGCCTGGTCTGCCCTGGGCGCCGCCGAACGCGGGCGCTTGTTGCTCAAGCTGGCGGACAAGATCGAAGAGTGTGGCGAAGAACTGGCACAGCTCGAATCCCTGAACACCGGCCACCCGATTCGGGATTCCCGCGGTCTCGACGTTCCGCGTACGGCGGCCTGTTTCCGTTACTTCGGCGGCATGGCGGACAAGATCGAAGGTTCGGTGATTCCGGTCGAAGCAGGGTTCCTCAATTACGTACAGCGCAAGCCGATCGGTGTGGTCGGGCAGATCGTGCCCTGGAACTTTCCGCTGATGTTCACCAGTTGGAAAATGGGCCCGGCGCTGGCGGCCGGTAACACCAT
>JAPLSD010000117.1 GCA_026398835.1 Pseudomonas sp. | reverse complement strand
ATCACAGGAGTGAAAACATGCGCGTACTCGCCAGCAACAGTCAGGATGACTTTCGCGTCAAAGCCTATGCCGGCACCAATGGGGTGTTACTGGCCATGGACCTCGCCGAATCCCGCCGCAAAGGCTTGCTGGGGTTTGCCATCGAGAAGCAGCAAGGCGACAAGCCCTGGCAGTTTCTGTTTAACAGCCTGACCTTCCCCGGCAAAGCCCACACCTTCCCTCAGTACCACGCCACGCCCAGCGATATTGCACCGTTGCAGAAGTTTCGCTGGGCCGATTACGCGGTCAATCCAGGCACAACCATTCACTACCGCGTTTATCCGGCCTACGGCAGTGCCGATGCGCCGCAATTGGGCGAAGCGCTGGAAGTGACGGTCACGGCAGACAACGGTCAACCGCAGGGCCAGCGGGTCATCTTCAATCGAGCGGTGGCCGCCAGCCAGGCGTTCTCGCGTAAATTCGCCGATCTCGACGTACTGCTCAGCGCCAACAAGAAGCCGCGCCAATGGCTGGAAAACGGTTTGCTGGAAGAGCTTTTGGGTTTTATCGAGCGCGCCGTGGATGGCCAATGGGCGCTGGACATCGCCATCTATGAGTACCAGCTGCAGTCGATCATCGACGCGGTCAACGCCGCGTTCGCCCGTGGGGTGAAGGTCCGAGTGCTGTATCACGCGCAACCGGGTGATGGCGACACCGCGATGAACGAAGCGAGCCTGGAAAAAATCCCTGCAGCGAGCAAACGTGGGCGCGTCACCCATAACATCTTCCATGACAAATTCATCGTGCTGAGCCAGCTCAACCCGACGGGTGAATACGCGCCTGAGGCGGTGCTCTGCGGCAGCACCAACTTCACGTCCAACGGCGTTTATCGTCAGGCCAATGTGGTGCATGTACTGGACAACGCTCGTGTGGGCCTCAGCTATCTGCAAGTGTTCGAACAAATCTGGGACGCGCCGGCCGATGTCGGCGCCACCCGTAAATGGCTGACGCAAAACAATCCGATGGACCCGGCGCAAACGCTGTTCGCCGGTTTTTCGCCGCGCTCTGGCGAGGGCGACTTGCATGAGTTCGTCGACATCATCAACGCCGCCAAGAAGGACGTGTTGTTCGTCACTGCATTCGCGCTGCCGGACGAGATCCTCAATGCCTTGCTCGGCCAGCCTCACGATGATGTGTTGCGCTACGGATTGCAGAACACCGCCAGCCGGATCACCGGTTTTCATGCCGACCGAACGGCCGAATTTGCGGCCACCGCGCTACTGAACACCGGTCTGGAAGGTTGGCTCAAGGAAGGCTTGAAAGGCCAGAAGGGCAACCTGCTGGTGCACCTCAAGGCCATCGTTATCGACTTCACCAGCGACTCCCCGGTGATTATCAGCGGCAGCCACAACCTCAGCGTCAACGCCAGCGAGGGCAACGACGAGAACTTCCTGATCATGCGCGGCGATACCGATCTGGCCGATCGCTATGGGCTGGAACTGCTGCGCTTCTACGAGCATTACCGGTTTCGCTACTTCGCGAAACAACTTGCGCTCAAACAGGTCCAGCCTTTGGCGGTCGATAACAGCTGGAGCGATCCCTATTACCTGGACGGCGATTTGCGGATGCTCTCAAGATTGCGTTTCTCTGGGCGTTAATTGCGTGTGCCGGGGGCTACGCTGCTCAACGGTCCAACAGAACATTACTTGGCCATCGCCGCGCGGTACTGACGTGTGCGTTTGGCGATGTATAGCTGGTCGAAAATCAACGCAAACAGCGCTGAAACCTTCGGTTTCGGTGCGCGGCCGCGGCTCAGGCGGTGCATCTGAAAGCGCACCATCGCCATGGTCGCGAGAGAGGCCAGGGGTTTGCGTTTCCAGCGCACGGGTTGCAATTGAGGATGACTGTGTTGCCCGTTGCGCCATTGCTTCGGCAATTGCGGTTCCAGCGCCAGGGCCGTGGCAATCCCGGCCATGGCGATGCCGCTGTCCAGCACTTGCTGAACGATCGGTAAACGGCTGATGCCGCCGGTGACCATCACCGGCATCCTGGCGACTGTCGCTAACTCGCTGGCCATCTCCATGAAGTACGCCTCGCGGGCCAGTGTGCGGCCGTCACGGGCTTCACCTTGCATGGCGGGTGCTTCATAACTGCCGCCCGACAACTCAAGCAGATCCACCGCCAGCGGGTTAAGCAACTCGATGACCTGGCGGGCATCGTCAGCATCGAAGCCACCGCGCTGGAAGTCAGCGGAGTTGAGCTTGACCGCCACACAGAACCCCGGCGAAACCCGTTGGCGAACGGCGTTGATCACCGCCACCAGCAAACGTGCGCGGTTCTCCAGCGAGCCGCCCCAGCGGTCGGTCCGACGATTGCTCAGCGGCGAGAGAAACTGACTGATCAGGTAGCCATGGGCGGCGTGAATCTCGACACCGGTAAAACCGGCCTTCTCCGCGAGCCAGGCGCTGGTGGCGAAACGCTGGATCACTTCTTCAATATCGTCTTCGGTCATTGGCTTGGGCTGGGCGAACATTTTCGAGAACTGGCCCATGTCCAGCGCAACGGCCGACGGCGCCCAGGCTTCCTGCCCGAGATTGGCCATGGTTTGCCGACCTGGATGATTGAGTTGCACCCAGAACTGCGCGCCTTTTGCACGGCCGACGGTGGCCCATTGGCGGAATTTGTCCAGGTGTGTTTCATCTTCCAGAGCGACTCCACCGGGGCCGGTCATGGCGCGACGGTCGATCATCACATTGCCGGTCAGTAGCAGGCCGGACTCACCGTCGGCCCACGCCTGATATAGCTGTATCAAGGCTGGGGAGGGCGCCTGCTCGGTATCGGCAAGGTTCTCCTCCATCGCTGCTTTGGCGATGCGATTGCCGATCGTCTGACCGTTGGGCAAATTCAACGCTTGGAAGGGTGACATGCTTGACTCCTCATCAGTGGAGAGTAGAGGCTAAGCTTAAAGTTAACTTTAATGTCAAGCGTTCAAATGAGGCCTTTATGAAAATTGGTGAATT
>JAPLSD010000546.1 GCA_026398835.1 Pseudomonas sp. | reverse complement strand
GCGGTGATTCACAGCGGCGATGAAGTCATCGTTTTTGATCCGTGCTACGACAGCTATGAACCGTCGGTAGAACTGGCTGGCGGTCGCTGCGTGCATGTACAACTAGGTATGAATGACTTCGCCATCGACTGGCAAAAGCTCGGCGAAGCGCTGAGCCCGCGTACGCGGATGATCATCCTCAACTCTCCGCACAACCCCAGTGGCGCACTGATTTCCCGTGCCGAACTGGATCAATTGGCGACGTTGATCCGCGATCGCGATATCTACTTGATCAGCGACGAAGTCTACGAGCACCTGGTGTTCGACGGTGTGCCTCACGTCAGCGTCCTGGCCCATGAAGAGCTTTATCAACGGGCCTTTGTGGTCAGTTCGTTCGGCAAGACTTACCACGTCACAGGCTGGAAAACCGGCTACGTGGTTGCCCCGCCAGCCTTGACCGTAGAGTTGCGCAAGGTACATCAATACGTCAGTTTCTGCGGTGTCACGCCGTTGCAATATGCCTTGGCCGACTACATGGCGGAGCACCCTGAACATGTCGAAGAGTTACCGGGCTTCTATCAGGCCAAGCGTGATCTATTCTGCGATTTGCTGACGCCTTCGCGGTTCAGTTTCACTCGATCCGCCGGCACCTATTTCCAGTTGGTGGATTATTCGCAGATTCGCCCCGACCTCAATGACGTCGACATGGCGCTATGGATGACGCGTGAGCACGGTGTGGCGAGCATCCCAATCTCGGTGTTCTACCAGAACCCACCGACAGAGCAGCGTCTGGTCCGTCTGTGTTTTGCCAAACGCGAGGAGACGTTGCGTGAGGCAGCGGAAAAACTATGCGCGATCTGAGTGCTTTGCCGAATCTGAACGTTGCGTTGATTCAGACGACATTGGCCTGGCATGACCGTCAGGCCAACCTTGAGCATTTCGAGCAACTGCTCGAACAAGCCCGGGGCACGGACCTGATCATCCTGCCGGAGATGTTCACCACCGGTTTTTCCATGGAGTCCGAAACCCTGGCCGAGCCGGAAAATGGCCCCACCAGCAAGTGGCTGCGTAGCCAGGCGAAAAAACTGGATGCAGTGATCACCGGCAGCGTGATCACCCACGCCGCCGATGGCAGCCATCGCAATCGCCTGTTGTGGGCCCGGCCGGACGGTGAAGTCTGGCATTACGACAAGCGTCACTTGTTCCGCATGGCCGGTGAACATAATCACTACACGCCGGGCGAGCGTCAGGTGCAGTTCGAGCTCAAAGGCTGGCGGGTTCGTCCGCTGATTTGCTACGACCTGCGCTTTCCGGTGTGGAGTCGCGATGCTCAGGACACCGACTTGCTGCTGTACACCGCCAACTGGCCTGGTGCACGACGTCAGCACTGGAATCGCCTGCTGCCAGCGCGCGCGATTGAAAACCTCTGCTATGTGGCGGCGGTGAATCGGGTGGGCACTGATGGCAAAGGTTTCGCTTATACCGGCGATAGTCAGGTGCTGGATTTTCAGGGCGAAACCCTGCTCAGCGCCGGCGAGGCGGATGGCGTGTTTCAGGTCTGCCTGAACGCTGCCGAGCTGGCGGCCTACCGGACGCGGTTCCCGGCCAATCTGGATGCCGATACCTTCGAATTCACCTGATAGATCGTTCCCACGCACTGCGTGGGAACGATCAGCATCTTTTAATCTTGAAAATTGCTCAAACAAAAAAGGCCCCGAGGTTTTCACTCCGGGGCCTTTTGTATTTCAGTGACCGCTTACGCTGCTTGGGCCTGCGGCTGGCTCAGGGAGCGGTTCAGCGCGCTGAACAGGGCCTTGAAGCTGGCGGTGGTGATGTTTTCATCGATGCCTACGCCGTGCACCGCGCGTTCGCCGTTCACGCGCAGTTCAATGTAGGCCGCAGCCTTGGCATTGGTGCCCGCGCCGATGGCGTGTTCGTTGTAGTCCATGATCTCCACGGCGATCGGCAGACCGGCCACCAGGGCTTCCAGGGCGCCATTGCCCTTGCCGCGCCAGTGCTGGGTTTCGCCGTCGCAGTGAACCTCGATCTCGACCGCGCTGTGGCCGTTCTCTTCCTGCAAGCGATGGCTGACCAGCGCGTAAGGCAAGTTGGCCTGCAAGTATTCGCTGTGAAGCAAGGCGTGGATCTGCTGGGCAGTCATTTCCAGGCCCAGACGATCGGTTTCACGCTGTACCACCTGGCTGAACTCGATCTGCATGCGACGCGGCAAGTTGATGCCGTATTCCTGTTCCAGCAGGTAAGCGATACCGCCTTTGCCCGACTGGCTGTTGACGCGGATCACCGCCTCGTAGCTGCGACCGATGTCGGCCGGGTCGATCGGCAAGTACGGCACTTCCCAGAGGGTGTCTGGTTTTTGCTGAGTGAAGCCTTTGCGGATGGCGTCCTGGTGCGAGCCGGAGAACGCAGTGTGAACCAGGTCGCCGACATATGGGTGACGCGGGTGCACCGGGATCTGGTTGCACTCTTCAACGACTTTGCGCACGCCGTCGATGTCAGAGAAGTCCAGCTCGGGATCGACGCCTTGGGTGTAGAGGTTCAACGCCACGGTTACCAGGTCGACGTTACCGGTACGCTCACCGTTGCCGAACAGGCAGCCTTCGACGCGATCGGCACCGGCCATCAAGCCCAGTTCAGTGGCAGCAACACCCGTACCACGGTCATTGTGGGTGTGCAGGCTGATCAATACGCTGTCACGACGGTTGATGTGACGACCGAACCATTCGATCTGGTCGGCATAGATGTTCGGGGTCGCGCACTCGACGGTGGCCGGGAGGTTGAGGATCACCTTGTTTTCAGGTGTCGGGTTCCAGACCTCGATCACGGCGTCGCAGACTTCCTTGGAGAATTCCAGCTCGGTAGCGCTGAAGGTCTCTGGCGAATATTCGAAGGTCCACTGGGTTTCCGGCTGCCGGGCTGCGTATTTGACGAACAGCTTGGCGGCGTTCACGGCAATTGCCTTGATCCCGTCCTTGTCCTGATTGAAGACAATCTTGCGGAAGGATGGGCTGGTGGCGTTGTACAAGTGAACGATGGCTTTTTTCGCACCGCGCAGGGATTCGAAGGTGCGTTCGATCAAGTCTTCACGGCCCTGGGTCAGCACCTGAATGGTGGTGTCATCGGGGATGTGGCCACCTTCAATCAGGGTGCGCACGAAGTCGAAATCGGTTTGCGAAGCGGCAGGGAAGGAGGCTTCGATTTCCTTCACGCCAACGGCAACCAGGGTTTTCCAGAAACGCAGCTTCTTGACCGCGTCCATCGGCTCGATCAGCGACTGATTGCCGTCGCGCAAGTCCGAGCTGCACCAGATCGGCGCGGCGGTGATGGTTTTCGACGGCCAGGTGCGATCCGGCAAGTTGATGGTCGGGAACGCACGGTACTTCGAAGACGGGTCTTTGAGCATGGTCATCAGGAAATCCCTATTGTGTTGGCCGAAAAGAGGCGGCCTGCCGTTGAATCAAATTATCTATGGATGAAGCCGGGGGACGAGGCACCGCGATTCACCCTGGCAGTCGTGCACTGACGAGGCAGAGGCTGCGGTGTTGGCGACGCTGAATGAGGGTGTGAGAGGTTTTCATGCCTTCAACCCTAACCATTGGGGTGAAGGATGGCAAGCAGGTGAAAAAAATTGAGATAAATACTCGAAAAGGTGAATTTATCGAGATTTAATTCTTTGGTGGTGGAAAGAAAGCAAAATTTATTGCGCAGACTTTTTAACCTGCGCAATTCCCGTGGAGTGGATGGTCGATCCCCGCCGCGACGAAAATTCAGGGTTGGAACGCACCGATAAAGATCGCCGGATCAACCCGAGCATCATTCAGGCTGATATTCCAGTGCATATGCGGTCCGGTCGCGCGGCCGGTGGAGCCGACTTTGCCGACTACATCACCACGGGCCAATTGCTGGCCGACTTTGACGTCGATTTTCGACATATGGCAGAACATGCTGATAAAGCCCTGGCCGTGATCGACGAACACCGTGTTGCCATTAAAGAAGTAATTGCCGATCAGAATCACCTTGCCGGTGGCCGGGGTCTTGATCGGCGTACCGGCGGGCACGGCGAAGTCCAGGCCAGCGTGGGGGTTGCGCTCTTCGCCATTGAAGAAGCGGCGCACGCCAAACTTGCTGGAAAGCGGGCCGTTGACCGGTTTGTCCAGCAGCAGGTTGCTCGGTGTGTTCGGGCTGAAGCTGCGGTAGGCGCGGATCTGCTCTGCCAATTCGGTGTCGATGCGTTTCAGGTCGGCCGGGTCCGGATTGACCTGACGCTGGTTTTTCAGGGTGATGCGCTGTTCCGGGTAATTCTTGGTGCCGACGGTGAAACTCAGGTTGCGGCCGCCCGCACTGATCTGCTGGCTGCCCGGTTTGGTCGTCAATGGCACGCCAACAATCGCCAGCCAGTTGTTCTGTTCCTTGACCACCAGCACTGGTTTGCCCTGATAACTGGCCTTTGGTGCTTGAGCCGATGAGCCGAGATCGACGACTGCTACGCCGCCGGGCACCGGTTTGTTCAGCAGACGGGTGATGTAACTGTCGGCGTAGGCGTTGAAGGTCAGGCAAAGCAGCAGCAAAGAGCTAAGAAAACGCGGCATGGATCAATCCAGTAAAGAAAGGGTGACAGGCGTCAGGTGATTGTCTTCGACTCGAACGTGAAGCTCGCCGTCGCCGAGTCTGGCTTTGAGGCGTTGGCCCGTGTGGGTCTGCCCGGCACTGCGGATCGCGTTGCCGCGCTCGTCCAGCAGAATGCTGTAGCCGCGGGCGAGGGTCGCCAAAGGGCTGACCACATGCAGCGTCTGCATCTGGGTTTGCAGTTGCAGGCGGCGGGCCTTGAGGCCTTCGCGCATTGAGCGCGGCAAGCGTTCG
>JAPLSD010000641.1 GCA_026398835.1 Pseudomonas sp. | reverse complement strand
TCTATTCGACCGACGATGTGATCGGCTCACAAGGCGTGTACGACGCCAACTTCGTCAAGCCGCGTCAATCGCGTTTCGACAATTGCACGCAGCAGCCGGACGGTATCTTCCAGGTGAATGGCATCAATGTCCGTCGTAGTACAGGGCGCAACACACCTACGGTGATCAACGCCGCCTTCAACGTGCGCAATTTCTGGGATGGTCGGGCCAATAACGTCTTCAATGGCTTCTCGCCGTTCGGCAATCGCGATCCCGATGCTGGCATCTTCGTTACCAGCGATAGCAGCGGGGTTGCGGCCAAGGTGCGGCTGGCACTCGAGGATGCCTCTGCCGCCTCGCAGGCCGTGGGACCTCCTGGCAGCGCAGTCGAAATGTCCTGCGGCGGGCGCACCTTCGCGGACATCGCCCGACGCATGCTCGACAATATGATGCTCAAGCGGCAGAGGATCTCATCAACCGATTCGGTACTGGCCCCCTATTCCACTGTCCGCCGACCCACCTACCGTGAACTGGTCAAGACGGCCTTCCAGCCACGGCTGTGGAACGCGACGCAGCCGGTGTTGCTGGGTGGCGCGCCGTATAGCCAGATAGAGGCCAATTTCCCACTCTTCTTCGGGCTCGCGATCCAAATGTACGAATCCACCCTGATCTCGGATCAGGCGCCGCTGGATGCCTATTTGCAAGGTAATCAACAGGCATTGAATGCCCAGCAAGTCGAGGGTATGAATCTTTTCACTGGCAAGGGCAGGTGCATCAATTGCCACGTCGGACCGGAATTGACCAGCGCAGCCACCCTTTTGCGCCTCTCGCCCTTTGTGCGCGTCGAACGTATGGTGATGGGCGACGGCCTGACCACGCTCTATGACAACTCCTTCTACAACATAGGTGTGCGCCCGACCTCGGAGGACCTGGGGGCCGGCGGCACGGACCCATGGGGTAACCCGCTGTCATTCAGCCGCCAATACAACACCATGCTGCAAGGCGGCCCGGCGCCTGACCTGTTTGCAGTCGGCGTGTGCTTTTTCGCAGTGCCATTGAGCTCGGCGATACCCTGTGACCCGACGCTCAAGCCCAAAGTCAGCTTCCGCGATGCGGTCGATGGTGCCTTCAAGGTGCCGACGCTGCGCAACATCGCTTTGACTGGGCCGTATTTCCACAATGGCAGCCGTGCGACCCTCCAACAGGTCGTAGAGTTCTACAACCGCGGCGGTGATCGGCGTGGCTCGGATGCGAACAACACCAGTGGATTCGAAAATCCCGGCGCGAATCAGCACAACACCTCGAACCTCGATCCGGATATTGCCCCTATAAACTTCACCCCCGCGGAAATGGACGCACTGGTCAAGTTCCTGGAGGGCGCGTTGACCGATCCGCGAGTAGCCTGGGAGAAAGCGCCGTTCGATCATCCGTCGCTGGTCATTCCACAAGGCCAGGTGGGTGATGAAAATGTCGTGGCGCTCCGGCCGTTTGATCCCAGTGTAAAGAGCCGGCAGGCGATAGATGCGGCGATGATGATTCAACCCGTCGGTGCAGAAGGTCGCAGCGTCAAAGAGGGGCCTTTGCAGCCGTTCAACAACGACCTTTGATTTGGATAAGCCCCGTGCTGTTGAGTCCTGCAGGATTCAGCAGCACGGGCTTAATCTCAAAAAAACCTGACTAAAACGCTAAGTAGAACGCTTTTGCTGCCGTTAAAGAGAGGGTTGAGTGACCTGGATCAGAATGTGTGTGCTTAATTACGCGCATTGCAGGCACAATGCCATCTATTGCTATGACGGGTCGGAGCTCTACCCTTGCCGCGTTCTTCCGCTGCACGTTTCAGTCATTTTTTGCCCTCATTACTGTTGTTGCTTGCGGGGCTTGCGGCTGCCTACGTCAAGGAGCTGAACGTTTTCTTCACCTCGCTGTTCAACGTGCTACCGACTTTAGTGCTGTTGCTCGGCGGTGCTTACTGCGCGGTTTACCGACGCCAGCGTGAACTGTTTCTGATGGTCACGGTGTACATCGCCTACTTCTTGCTCGACACCCAGACCGACTACTACCGCGACAACGGAAAAGTCCGTGAAGACGCTGCGGTGGTGTTTCATCTCTGCTGCCTGCTGCTGCCTTTGTTGTATGGATTGTTCGCCGCCTGGCAGGAGCGTACCCACTTGTTTCAGGACATGGTGGCGCGCTTCGCCGTGTTGCTGGTGTTCGGCAGTGTTGCGCTGAGCCTGGAGCAAAGTTATCCGCAAGCGCTGCTGGTCTGGTTGGCGGAGATCCGCTGGCCCGCATTGCACGGTTCGTGGATGAGTTTGATCCAGCTGTCCTATCCGGTGTTCTTCGCCTCGTTCCTGCTGTTGTCAGTGCAGTACTGGCGCAATCCTCGGCCTTTGCACGCCGCGCAACTGGTGGGTTTGCTTGGGTTGTTCTGGATGTTGCCCCAAACCTTCATCCTGCCATTCACCCTGAACGTCATGTGCAGCCAGGTGATGTTGATGATTGCCGCCGCGGTCGCTCACGAAGCCTATCAAATGGCCTTCCGTGACGAGTTGACCGGTCTGCCGGGACGTCGCGCATTGAACGAGCGCATGCAGCGCCTGGGTCGCAATTATGTGCTGGCCATGAGTGACGTCGATCACTTCAAGAAATTCAACGACACCCACGGCCACGATGTCGGTGATCAAGTGCTGCGTCTGGTGGCCAGCAAGCTGTCGAAGATCAGCGGTGGCGGTCGCGCCTATCGCTACGGGGGTGAGGAATTCGCCCTGGTGTTCGCCGGCAAGACCGTGGAAGAGTGCATGCCGCACCTTGAAGTCATCCGCGAATCCATTGCCACTTACAACATCCATTTGCGTAACCAGGACAGCCGCCCGCAGGACGATCAGCAGGGCCGGCAGCGCCGAGCCGGCAGCGCTGCGTCCAGCGTTTCGGTAACCGTCAGCATCGGGGTGGCCGAGCGTTTGGAGCAGCGAACGCCTGAAGAGGTGCTCAAATCGGCCGACCAGGCGCTCTACAGCGCCAAGGGTGCGGGACGTAACTGCGTCATCGCATTCGGTCAAAACCGCCGCGGCGCGGTGCGTATGGACGCCGCTGCGGGTTGAGTGATGACGGCGCATTCAGCGTTTGGACTGTGATTGTCCGGGTCGGGCCTGCGCAGTAGGTTGGGGTTATCTGCTGCCGGAGAAACGACCATGCCTGAGTACAAAGCTCCCCTGCGCGATATGCGCTTTCTGATCGACCATGTCTTTGATTTTCACGCGAACTACGCAGCGTTAGGTGCCATCGACGCCAGCCCGGACATGGTCAATGCGATCCTCGAAGAAGGCTCGAAGTTTTGCGAAAACGTGCTGGCGCCGTTGAACCGTTCCGGTGATGAAGAAGGCTGCCATTTCGACAATGGCGTGGTCACGACACCGAAAGGTTTCAAACAGGCTTTCACCCAGTACGTTGAAGGCGGCTGGCACGGCCTGGCGGCGGACCCGACCTATGGAGGTCAAGGTTTACCGCTTTCGTTGGGGTTGGTGATCAGCGAGATGGTCGGTTCCAGTAACACCTCGTGGGGCATGTATCCTGGCCTGACTCACGGCGCGATGTCGGCGATTCACGCCCACGGCACCGAAGAGCAAAAAAAGACCTACTTGAGCAAACTGACAGCAGGCCAATGGACCGGCACCATGTGCCTGACCGAAGCCCATTGCGGCACCGATCTGGGCATTATCAAGACCCGCGCCGTGCCGCAGGCCGATGGCAGTTATGCGATTTCGGGTAGCAAGATTTTCATCTCGGCCGGCGAGCACGACATGAGTGACAACATCATTCATCTGGTGCTGGCCAAACTGCCGGATGCGCCGGCCGGAACCAAGGGAATTTCGCTGTTTATCGTGCCGAAATTCCTGCCCAACGCCGAAGGCGAGGCCGGCGAGCGCAATGGTGTGAGCTGCGGCTCTATCGAACACAAAATGGGCATCAAGGCGTCGGCCACCTGCGTGCTGAACTTCGATGAGGCTAAAGGCTTCCTGATCGGCGAGGCCAACAAGGGCCTGAACTGCATGTTCACCATGATGAACCACGCGCGACTCGGCACTGGGATGCAAGGTTTGTGTCTGGGCGAAGCGAGCTTCCAGGGCGCGATCAAATACGCTAACGATCGCCTGCAAATGCGCTCTTTGACCGGTCCGAAAGCGCCAGAAAAAGCCGCTGATCCGATCATCGTCCACCCCGACGTGCGCCGTATGTTGCTGACCATGAAAGCCTTCAACGAAGGCAATCGGGCACTGACCTACTTCACCGCGCAATTGCTGGATGTCGCTCACCTGGGCGCCGACGCAACACAGCGTCAGGACGCCGAAGACCTGCTGGCCTTCCTGACGCCGATCTGCAAAGCCTTCATGACCGAGACCGGTCTGGAGGTGACTAACCACGGCATGCAGGTATTTGGCGGCCATGGCTTCATCCGTGAGTGGGGTATGGAGCAGTTGGTCAGGGATTGTCGGATCGCGCCGATCTATGAAGGCACTAACGGCATTCAGGCGCTGGACCTGCTTGGGCGTAAAGTTCTGGGCAGCCAGGGAAAGCTGCTGCGTGGCTTCACCAAAATCGTCCACAAATTTTGCGCCGCAAATGCCGGGCATCCACAGCTCAAAGGCTATGTCGCGCAACTCAATGAGCTGAATCAACAGTGGGGCGAGCTGACCACCAAGGTCGGTATGGCGGCCATGAAGAACCCCGATGAAGTCGGCGCCGCAGCCCTGGATTACTTGATGTACAGCGGTTACATCATCCTCGCCTACTTGTGGTTGCGCATGGCGCTGGTGGCTCAGGCGCAACTGGATGCGGGCAGCGGCGATGCAGATTATTGCCAAGGCAAACTGGCGACATGTGAGTTCTACTTCAAGCGTTTGTTGCCACGCACGACCGCCCATCGGGCCGCAGTGGAGGCGGGGAGTGATTGCCTGATGAAACTGCCGGCGGAGTTGTTCGCGCTCTGACGGTGAAAATCTAACGTCAATCGCCAGTGACTAAAAATTACATATCGGTCACTAGCTGACCCTATGTGTCTTAAAAGTTGTTCGGTTACACTCGGGGTCTAGAATAAACCCGATCCTACGAATCACTTGTTAAGTTCTCACGAGGTTTGCCATGGCTGACTACAAAGCGCCCCTGCGCGATATGCGCTTCGTCCTCAATGAAGTATTCGAGGTCGCCAAACTCTGGGCCGAGCTGCCTGCCCTGGCTGACACAGTCGATGCTGAAACCGTCGAGGCGATTCTCGAGGAAGCCGGAAAAGTCACGAGTAAAAGCATCGCGCCGCTAAGCCGTAGCGCCGACGAAGAAGGCTGCCGTTGGAGCGACGGTGTGGTCACCACGCCGCAAGGTTTCCCACAGGCATATCAGACCTACGCTGAAGGGGGTTGGGTCGGTGTCGGTGGCGATCCTGCGTTCGGTGGCATGGGCATGCCCAAGGCGGTCTCGGCCCAGGTCGAAGAAATGATCAACTCGTCCAGCCTGGCCTTCGGTTTGTATCCGATGCTGACGTCTGGCGCCTGTGTGTCGATCAACGCCCACGCCAGTGAAGAGCTGAAAGCGGCTTATCTGCCAAACATGTACGCCGGTGTCTGGGCCGGCTCCATGTGCCTGACCGAACCTCACGCCGGGACCGATCTGGGGATCATCCGCACCAAGGCTGAGCCGCAGACCGACGGCTCCTACAAGGTCAGCGGGACCAAGATCTTCATCACCGGCGGTGAGCACGATCTGACCGAAAACATTATCCATCTGGTGCTGGCCAAGCTGCCGGATGCCCCGGCCGGACCTAAAGGTATCTCGCTGTTCCTGGTGCCGAAGTTCAGGGTCAATGCCGATGGCAGCCTGGGCGAGCGCAATCCGGTGACCTGCGGTTCGATCGAACACAAGATGGGTATTCAGGCGTCCGCCACCTGCGTGATGAATTTCGATGAGGCCGTGGGTTATATCGTCGGCGAGCCGAACAAAGGCCTCGCGGCGATGTTCACCATGATGAACTACGAGCGTCTGGGCGTTGGTATTCAAGGTCTGGCGTCTGGCGAGCGGTCTTATCAGAACGCGGTCGAATACGCCCGTGATCGTCTGCAAAGCCGTTCGCCAACCGGTCCGCAAGCCAAGGACAAGGTTGCTGACCCGATCATCGTCCACCCGGACGTACGTCGTATGTTGCTGACCATGAAAGCCTCGAACGAAGGCGGTCGCGCGTTTTCCACTTACGTGGCCATGCAACTGGACACTGCCAAGTTCAGCGAAGACGCCGCTACCCGCAAACGTGCTGATGACCTGGTGGCCTTGCTGACGCCAGTCGCCAAGGCATTCCTCACCGACCTCGGTCTGGAAACCACTGTGCATGGCCAGCAGATTTTCGGCGGCCACGGCTACATCCGCGAGTGGGGTCAGGAGCAATTGGTTCGTGACGTGCGGATTACCCAGATCTATGAAGGCACCAACGGCATTCAGGCGCTGGATCTGGTGGGGCGCAAGATTGTCGGTACCGGTGGCGCTTTCTATACATTGTTCGTCGACGAGATTCGCCATTTCACCGCGACTGCCAGTGCTGACCTGGCCGAGTTCACCAAGCCGCTGAATGACGCCGTCGATACCCTTGACGATCTGACCTCCTGGCTGCTGGACCGCGCGAAAAACAATCCAAACGAAATCGGTGCAGCATCGGTCGAGTATCTACAAGCGTTTGGATACATGGCCTACGCCTACATGTGGGCACTGATGGCTAAAGCGGCATTCGGTAAAGAGGCGCAG